>NZ_FWFO01000002.1:300000-548428 GCF_900172225.1 Falsiruegeria litorea R37 | reverse complement strand
ACGACAGACCCTGAGAGCCGTCGCTGTCGTAGGTATAGCCGTAGTAGAAGTCACCAGACCCCGAGCTGTCATACCAGTAGTACCAGTATGTCGCGCCGCCAGCCTCGTCATCGGCCTCATAGTAGCCACCGTAGCCGAACAGACCATCGGTATAGTCGCCATCGTCAAAGTCGACGTAGTCATACGATCCGACCATGCCGGACCCCAAAGAGTAGCCATAGTTCGACGCGTAATACGGATCAGAGTCACTCTGCCCCGTTTCGCCATCATAGTAGAAGTAGTTGTAGGTTACATCTTCGCCAAGGCCATACACGTCACCGCTGGAGCTGCCATAGACGTAGTAGTACGCGGAGTCACCATTTTCAGTTGTGGTGTAATAGGTGTATCCGTCGTAAAGCCCCTGAGATCCGTCAGAGTCGTAAGTATAACCGTAGAAGTAGTCGTTTGTGGTAGGATCGTACCAATAATAAAAATATGTCGTAGACATTTTGTATTCCCCCTTAATACCGCCGAGCTTCTGAAATTAAAGCTCGACGGATACTAAATTGCGATTACTGCAGTTTTGCTCCTTCTTGATTTCCTCTTTTTAGAACGCCCTGATTTTCCAACTGTTCAAACAGGCCGGTGAGTTTATTTCGAAGATCATTTGCACAAGGCATAGGCATGATCACCCTTGCAACAGGGTGCATCGTATTTCCGCCTTGTCCGGTTTGATCCATTCGAGAAACCCCAATTTCCAACCGGAAATTCGCACCGTCGTAGACCAGTGACACGACTGCATCGCCAAAAGTTTCGCGAACAGAATAGTCAGCGACGTAATCGGGTTTCTTCGTATTGTCGTCCATTTGAGATTTACCCTCTCACTTTCATGATATCAAAAAAGTTAACGCTCGCGCAAGCTCCTTTCAAAACTCCTCTTTAGTGGTTCAAAAACGTACTGCGCGAAAGTACGCTCCCCTGTCTTTATGAACGCCTCCACCTGCATTCCGGAATAAAGTCGATTATCCCCAATATCCTCAGGCACTTGTATATTAGAAATTCTGACAGGATAATATTCCTCTCCAGATATTTCATCCACGGCTCGGTCCGCCGCAATGTACTCCACTTTCCCATCTAAAAGTGGGGCAAATGGAATGTCCAAAGCACTCAGGCGCACGAAGGCATCCTGACCCAGGTAGATCCGATCGATGTCCCCGACAGAGACTCGCACCTCGGCCACCAGATCAGCAGGCTGGGGCAGCAGCTCAACGACTTCGCCACCGCTTCCCAGGACGCCACCAATCGTGTTTACGGCACGCCGCACGATGACGGCATCAACAGGCGCGCGCACGGTGCTGCGCCGGATCACATCGCGGGTCTCTTCGATCGCTGCTGCAAGTTTCAGCATCTCAAGTCGGAAGGTCACCACTTGTTCCGCCGCCAATTCGACGCGATCTTTTTCAAGTGCAAATATTTCCTGTTGAAATCCCAGGATGCGTTGTTCAATTTCTCCTATTTTCGAATGCGCTTGCCCCACTCGGCCATCCAATTCGGCCAATTGCCCGCGCACATCATAAACTCTGGACGCGCCGACCAATTGTTTGCTGTACAGTGTTTCAACGTCGGCCAATTCCGCGACAGTTAGGGCCTTTTGCTCTTCAAAAGAGCGCAGCTGTACTTCATACCCTTCAAGTTCCGCCTTGGCCGCTTCAATCCGGCTGCGCAATGTGCCGGCCTGTGCTGTCGACGCTTCAAGACGGGCCTGGAATTCATGGTCTTGATCCTGCATCAACGAGGCGACTTCGGCATCACGTTTGGCAGTGTCGAGCAGCCACGCGGGATAGGTGATCCCGGTTTCGCCTTCTCGCTCGGCATGAAAGGCGGCAAGACGTGCAGCGGTGCTGTTCATTTCGGCGATGTAGGTCCGTAGGTCCGAGGTCGCCTGGGTCGTGTCCAGGCGGACAATAACATCGCCTGCTTTGATCTCTTCACCTTCATCCACCAGAATTTCTGAAACGATCCCCCCTTCCAGGTGTTGAACAATCTGGTTCTGCCCTCGCGCCATCATGTTGCCAGCCGCCACGGCAGCGCCGTCAAACTTCAGATAAGCCGCGCCAAAGCCTGCAGCGATCACGATCAGGATCAGAACAAGTGTCCCGAACCGCAAAGCCGGGGTGAGATCGGTGTTTTTCTCCAGGCTCTTTCTAAGTTCGTCAGTAGAGGTGGAGGATTCAGCATCTTTGCTCATGACAAATCATTCCTCCTTGATCAGTCGTAGTTTTCTGCCGCTTGTCGGGCTTTGTAACCGCTTCGGCGGCGCACCGGCCGGAGGGTCCCGACGGGGCGGCCCACCATTTGGTTTGGGTATGTTGTCCGGCTGTTGGGGCAAGGCCTTGTTTTGCGGCTGCGTGGGCGGTGGGGACCCCGTACCTGCCGTTGGGTTGGGCTTGGGTTTCGGGCCCGCACCTGGGGGGGCGGCGACTTGGCGAGAAAGCGCGCCGGCAGCTGGCATTTGGGGCTGCGCGGCTGGCTGTTGAACCGGTCCCGGTTGCGCAGGGCGTTGCCCCGCGCCGCCTTCGGCCCCCAGGGGCTCGATGACACCGTTGTTCATGACATAGCGCGCATCAGCCTGTTGTGACAAAGGCCCACGCGGGGAAATCAGCATAACTGTGCAGCCAGCCTGCTTCAGCTTTGCAACGACGCTCAGCAGAACTTTTCCACCAACCTGATCCAGGTAAAGATCGGGCTCATCCATTACGACAAGCTTGGGCGATCCAAACATCGCGCGCGCCAGCAGCAACCGACGATAGAGACCCGGTGCAAGATGGTCGCGTGCAAAGCTCATCGAAGTGTCCACGCCATCTGGCAGCGCTCCGATTTCGGCCTCCATCTCCACGGTTCGGATCGCGTCCCACACGGCGTCATCACTGTCTGGTTGGAACATGCAAATGTTCTCGGCAACGGTACCGGGCATTGCGTCCGACGTCTGCGGCAGGTACCCAACGGCCCCCAGCAACCTGTTGCGCGGGTAGTTTCGCAACTCGGCACCATCAAGCTGTACCGATCCTGCCGAGGGGTCCAGAGCCCCAATAACCAACTGCGCCAATATACTTTTCCCAGCACCGCTTGGGCCGTTGATCGCAACCGTTTCACCAGCAGAGATCGTCATATTCGCGCCCCGGACAACGGGCTGCTTTCGCACCCCTCCCTGTGGCATATAGACCAGCCCTGTCAGCTTCACCCCGCCGCTTTTGGGAGCATGGTCATACATCGTCTGGCGATCCGGTCGCGACATCATGATCGACACCCTGCGATATGCCTCGCGGGCGGCCTTGTATTTCAAATGCCCTGTGATCGTTCCTTCAATCGGCGACATGGCCCGGGTCAAAAGGATCGATGTTGCCAGGATCATGCCTGGGTTCAGCTCGCCCGCCAGAGCAAGCATCGCCGCAGCCCCCATGCCGATAATCTGGCCAGACAGACGTAGGGCTTGGGACAATCCATCAACGACATTGCGCCCTCGCCCCGCCTTGCGCACATCAGTGACGTAGCTCAGTTGCCCGAGCAACCACTTGCGTCCCACCTGCTCCGTCATGCTCAGTGCGTTGACCAACCCACCTTCTGACGCAAAGCTGGCATAGTCCTTTTCCGAGCGTCTAAGTTCTTTTGCAGCGATCATTTGGCGCTTGGCAAAGAAGTGCGCCGAAACGATCGCAAGCAGCATCATGAACCCGCACATGACAATACCCAGATAGCCAAGCGTCGGGTGGATCAGGAATAGCACGAACAGGAACAAGGCCGTGAACGGCAGATCCATCATGTTCAGCAGTTCCCGGCTTGCGATGAACTGACGGACGGAATTGACGTCAGACAGCGGCCCCGTACGCGAAGGGATGGTCAACGCCGGCCCCAGCGACTTCAGGATCACTTTCTCACCCAGCCGCAGATAAACCTTGTTTCCCAACCTTTGCAGCAAAACCGCCCTGGCCACTCCCAGCATCACGGCAAACAGCAAAGCAATCAAAGCCACACCGGTCAGAGTGACCAATGTCTCCAGGCTCTGGCTATTCATGACCCGCTGGTAAAGTTGGAGAATGTACAACGGCGAAGTCAGAAGCAGTACATTGTACAACATCGAAAAGCAGAAGACGGCAACAATGGCGAAATAATCTCTGCTCCCTAGAATGCCTCCGCGCAGCGCTGTAGCCGAACGTTCTTTGCTAGGTTTATTTCCAGATCCGGACATCACGACTGGCGCACTTTGCATGCTGTTTCTCTGCCGTGACAAACTTTGGAAAGATTGCACCCTGACCGAACTAAGAATGCCTGGTGAGAACTACAGGCGAAAACAAAAAATATAACAAAGAACGCTTCTAGCATCAGAAGTTCCATTTCAGATTTTTTGCCAAAATTGGCATTAAACTTATTAACTGGCAAACTTGACACTCAACAAATTAAGCTGTCAAAAAAGACACCTCACAAACACGGCCAAAAACGACAATCAACAAATAGATCGTCAATTTGGATAATAAACAAACCAAAAACATCAATCTTCAAAATCAAACTATCAATAACGGAATGTTGTCAATTTTTCAACACTTCGAGAGCCTCGGGAGCAACTTCAACCAATGCATTACCCCCTCCCTCCCAACTCTCTAATTGGTTGAAACCGGCCCCATTGGGGACTTGTAGAAGCGACGTTTGAGACGTTTTTTTCAGGCATTCACAGGGCTTCAAAAATGCAGTGCTCAGGTCGAACCAGAATATTTTCCACGAAATCACTTTGAATGGAGTACTTCGCTTGTATGCTTGTCGCATGGTTTCAAAGCCGATCCAGCGGCTAGGATTTTGCTATCGAAGAGATTGTCATGAGCGTATTGAACAGGCTTGCACGACCATTGCGCTCGCTTATCGGGGGGATGCTGATCGCAGCGCCTTTGCCAGGAGCAACCGAGACACCGCAAGACATCGCTCTGGCTGCGTCAGAAGGAATTTGCCTCTCAGGCATGAACACGCCGCCCGTTTCCGGCGCCGTCAAGATTTCCGAGATTCACCAACGCGCGCTCAACAGGCGCAATATGCGATCGCGTGACTGGGAAACAGCGGATGGCTTCTTGCTGCGGGTCAGCGAATTCTCTCCTCCGGAACGTCCACCTCTTTTTTTCGCCGCTGTTTATGGCCCATCACCGGAACGAGCAGCCCTCATTCGCGTCGTCCGGGATTCTCAATGCAGGCTCCGAGGCGCAGAGCGTATTGAGACTGCACACAGCCCGTCCGCCCCTGCCCCGCAACGTCTTGCGCAATTGGATGCGGCATTCAGCAACCGCGCACGCCCCACGCCGCTGAACCCGAAACTGCCACAGGACATCGAAGATAGGTCAGCCTGCACACCAGTTGCCATGATCGACAATGGGGTCAACTACCTGCTCCCCGAAATCTACGAACGTCTCGCGACCACGGAAGACAAGCAACTGTTGGGATTTGACTTCTGGGAAAACGACCCGCTTCCCTTTGACTTTGGTGTGCCCGACGGGGACCTTGACCCGCGGATCTCGGCCTTTGAGCCGATCAGCCACGGAACCTCGGTCGCGAGCGTCCTCCTGAATGATGCGGCAGATCCTGTCTGCTTGGCGCCTTTTCGGTATGCCCCCCACAAACCCAACCGGGATATCGGCCATATCATTGATGACATTGCGACCTCAGGCGTGCGCATAATCGTTCTCTCGACGGGCCGTTTGCGTCCCTGGCCCGCATATCAGGCCGGTATGCTCAAGCACCCCGAGATCCTGTTTGTTTCCGCGGCCGGAAATGAAGGGGTTGATCTGACCCGACGCCCTCTTTTCCCAATGGCTTATGCGCAGGACAATCATCTAGTCGTTGCAGCGGCCAATCCCGATGGCAGTGTTTGGGGGCGTTCGAACACAGGTTCGGGTCTTGTCGAGATTGCCGTGCCCGCGGTCGAGGTGCCGGGACTGGAATTTTCAGGACGGGACAAGCTTTTGACCGGAACCAGCTTTGCAGCCCCCAGGGTCGCCGCCTTGGCCGCGCAGATCCATGTAAGCGAACAAGGATTGAGTGGGGCGGCCCTCAAACAGGCGGTGCTATCGGCTGTTGCGCAGAAGGGCCACGTCAGTGGGCCGATTACATCAATCACCGAGACACAGTTTCAAGAGGTACTGTCCAAAACACGTGCGCCGCAAAACTAGTCCCACGGCAGGTCAAGTTCGGTCACCATCGGCCCCAGATGGGGCTCGTAGCTACGCCATTGCTCTGAACTGCCTTTGTAGATCGGTTTGCGCACCTGCAAGGCCGAAGCTGTGCGCACAGTGCGGCCTGCCGAATGAAACGATAGGAAGTTGTCGCTCCAGTCCAACCCGATCGCCGAAACCAAAGGCTGCAGAATGGCCTGCGGATTTTCGGTCAGTTCCTCATAGTTGACTGTGAGGATCCGGTTCGGAAACCGTCGCTTCCAGAATTGCATCAGATCTTCGTAGTCTTTGAGGTATCTGCCCAACGTCGGCAGGTCATAGGCCCAACTCATTTGCGGGCTGTCAAAGATCCGACGATAGATCGACCAGCCAACCGCCCGGGGATCGCGACGCAGATGGATGATCTTGGCCTCTGGCATGGCACACAGAATGTGGCCGACCCACAAATTATTGGCAGATTGTTTGTCGACAACGATGGGTTTGCCATGGTCAATTTCGGACAGTCGACGCAAATACCCCTGGCGGATGTTGCGAAACATCGCCAGGTCTGGCGGGCGCACTTGAGCCCGGGCTTCGAACGCCGATTGTACCATAAAGCCAAGCTCTCCGCCCGCATCGACCTGATCTGAACAGGTTAAAATTTGCTCCAGCATCGATGTCCCGGACCGGGGCGGCGCCACAATGAAAACCGACCGCAGTTCAGAGCTCTCTTTGATGGTCAAAGGTTGCACTGGCGACGCAAAAGACGACCGCAGCAAGACACCCAGTTTGCGCTCGTGTGTCGGGTCATAGGGCTTTTGTTCGAAATAGCCCCTGTTGCCCTCTTCAAAACTCTTGAAGGCCAGATCATGCGCGCCGCAATCATCAAGGGCTTTCCCAAGGCCAAAGGCCAAGTGAACGCGGTCCGTTGGTGAAAGCCCAGGATCCTGAAGCAACGCCTGCATCTGCGCGATGTGGGGGTCGCCGGCCTTGTATCGCTTTACGTTTGTCAAATTACGATGGACGTTTGCGTTCCTTGGATCACGCTCCAGAACCTTGACATAACGCTCTGCAGCCTTCTCTCGGTCGCCGCTGTAGGTCGCAAAATGCCCCAGCGAAGCCACTGCCTGCAGGTTGCCAGGCTCCAGATCCAGGGCACGTTCGATCATCTTCTGGGCTTCGTCGACTTGCCCTGCCGCGTCCAAAGCTTTGCTGTAGCCCACCAGAAGTTGCGCGGTTTCGCCCTTGATCGCGATCGCCTTGCGAAACCACGCGCATGCTTCCATGTGATCGCCAACCTCGCCTAGCGTGTTGGCCATATTCACAAAGCTCGGCAAAAATTTCGGGTCTCGTTCTATCGCCTTCTGAAACGCTGCTTTTGCCCCTTCGAAATCGCCGATCTTGCGAGCCACCAAGCCGTATACATCCAAAGCAATGGGGCTGTCGGGATATTTGTTTCGCAGCACCCTTGATGCGGATCGGGCTTGATCGGCGTCTTGAGCCTGCAACAGGCCCAGAACATGCTGCACTTCGGCACGGGGTGGGACGCCTTGTTTTGAGGGTCTGTGTTGAGCGCGGTTGGAACGGTGCGCAGAAGGTTTCATAAAGACATCACTTTTTTCTTTGGCGGCAAAGCCGCCAGAGCAGAGCGCTTCGATCAAATCCAGACAGCATCCTGTGCAACACAGGGCGAGATCGGCCCTACTCGTTTCGCTTGAAATGACCCTCACACCGCCAAGGCTTGGGTCGGGTAGAATGGAACAGGCAGTACAAAATCAACATGTCGAACTGTGCCAGTGTCGATAAAATTCGCGACCCCGTCAACAAATCTGTCATGCTGCAAGGTCTCGCGATACCGTCAAACTCTGCAGAGCCTGCCCGCAGGATCCGAAATGCGTCACCTTTCGAAAACAATATCGAGTAAGCGCCAGTGCAACCAATGACGAGCGGAACCGCAATCTCTGGCCAGGTGCAACGCTTGAGTTCCCGTCTGTACCGGAAAACGCCCCACTCTAGCTGTCTTCGAACACCAGACCGGCCAGTTGGAGACTGCCCAGCAATTTCTGTTCAAAGCGTTCACCCAACTGCCAGATTGCCAGAATGCTGTCGGCCTGCGCCGCAAAATTCGGTTGTTGCCGCAACAACTCATTCAACGAGGCTTGGGCCTCTTCCATCTGTCCCAGATTTGCATGCAACGCCGCGCTCCAAAGGGGCGTCCAAAGAAAGTTCGGCATGTCGATCTGATCCAACACCGCAAGCGCGCGCTGATAGTTTCCTTGATCAAACTCGTAAAAGACGCGCGGAAAGTGGTACCAATGCGGATGCACCGGATTAAAGGCAATGGCCCGATCGACCAAAGCCAAACCTTCGTCCCATGCACCGCTGAACGCCAGCCTCATGCCAAAATGCGCCAGGATCGCACCATCGTTGGGGCTTAGGCCGACAGCAACATGACCGGCCTTTCGAAACCCTTCGATGTCGCCGCGAACAAAGCGCGCGTTGGCTTGCATCAAATGTCCCGCGGCCAGGCTGGGATCAAGCTCTACCGCGCGCCGCGAGGCCGCTTCGGCAGCGGCAATGATTTCTTGCCTGTCTCCGCTAAGACCAAACCGGATCTGCTGAAGGTAAAGGTTGGACAGCACAGCCCATGCCTCGGCATAGTCCGGGCTTTGTTCGAGGGATCGTTGGATGCAGTTCATGATCGTCGGGTGACGCGCGAGGTCGATGGAAATTTGGTAGCTGTAATAGCTCAGGACACAATCATAGGCATCTCGGTTGCTCGGTGGAGTTCTGGCAGCAATTCGCATCGCATTTTGCGTGAGAACGCCATATTTCCCGGCGAGCTTCCCGATGACATCCCGGATGATTTCATCCTGCGCAGCATAGATTTCCTTCGGGGCGCTGCCGACCGAATAGTCATTGACCCAAATGTATCGCTGGTTGTTCAGGTCGATCAGACGGGCCGACAGCAAAATGCGATCCCCCTTGTCCACGACGCTTCCTTCCAACGCGAACTCTGCGTTGAATTCGGACCTGAGGCTTTGCAGATCCGTTCCAGACTGTGCTTGCCGCTGTCCGCTGCCAAGTGGAAGCACCCAAAGATCGCGAAATCGCGCCAATTCGCTGGTTAACTGCTGTGTAATCCCTTCGGCAAAGAAGCTGGGGCCATCTCCCAGCGTTTCGAAGGGCAGAACGGCCATCACAGGGCCCTGCGGCAACATCTTTTCAGGCCGTGATCTATCACTGGCCGAAGAACCGACAACAAGGCCCCACATCAACGCACTCAGCGCTGCAACCGCAACAACACCGAGACCAGCAAAAACAAACCGCTTGGGGGCAAGAGGCTTCACATGCAAGGCTTCAGGTGCCGGGGTTGCTTGCTCGGCTGGGGTTACACGTTCAAACCGCGGGGTATAACCGCCCTTTGGGATACTCAATCGAAGCGGATCGTCCCGCCCTGGACCGGCATAGTAGCCGTCGATATCCTGACGAAGGCGCCGGGCTTCCATCCGGACGATCGGGTCAACCTGTTGGTCAAAGGTTTCATCCCGGCCAAAAACCGACATCGCAATCGAAACGCCTTTGATCAGATCTCCACGACCCGCCAAATACTCTTCGACGACATAGGACAGAAAGGCACAGCGCTGCGGTGTTGCCGAAAAATCCGGATGTGTCAAAAGGCGCTGCAACTGCGCCCGCATATCATCATTCGATAAGCTCACTCACCAAACCCCAAGCCGAAAAAGCCCTAATATTTCAATCACTCACAACGACCGAGTGGCCCCTGCCCCCCGTCATACAAGCAACCAGGAACACGTGGCAACATGTTCGCACTTCCCTGACGCAATTCTTGCAGTAACACGAGCAAGCACTTTGCCGCGCTGGCAAGCGCCGGAGCGTCAAGGAAACGGCTTTTGCATTCAAGTAATGTCAGCCCAGGCGACCAACCATGTTTTTCCTCGTAACCTGGTTTCCCGCTGCTTCCTTGTCGACTTCGTTACCAGAATTTTTTCGACAGGAGCCGCATGCTCATGGCACGCCTACACTCTCTATTTCTGACCACCGCACTATCGATACTGACCGTAGGTCCCGTAGTCGCGCAGGAGCACTTTGATCCCAAAGGCAAAATGCCTTCGGAATTCACCGTCGAGTTCCAAAAGCAATTGCGCGACTCGCTGCCCTTTGAAGACGAGCGCGATTTTGAAGAAAGCCGCAAAGGCCTGATTGCAGTCCCCGACTTTCGCCAGATCAAGACCGAAGACGGAACGGTTGCGTGGGACATCGGCAGCTACGACTTTCTCATGCAAGAAGGACAGGAGTTCGACTCGATCCACCCCTCTCTGCAGCGTCAGGCGATCCTGAACATGAACTACGGCCTGTTCGAGATCCTGGAAGGGCAGATCTATCAGGTGCGCGGGTTCGATCTGTCGAACATCTCATTCATTCGCGGTGAAACCGGTTGGATCGTGTTCGATCCGCTGGCTTCAAAGGAAACCGCCGCCGCCGCATTGAAGCTGCTGAACGACACCGTGGGTGAATTGCCGGTCAAGGTGGTGGTCTATTCGCATTCGCACGCGGACCATTATGGCGGTGTGCGGGGCGTCATCACCGACGAAGATGTGGCCGAAGGTGTCGAGGTTATCGCGCCCGAAGGCTTCATGGAACATGCGGTGTCCGAAAACGTTTATGCAGGCAATGTGATGAACCGCCGCCTGTTCTTCCAATACGGAGTGCTGTTGCCCCGCGACCCACATGGACACGTGGACCAATCGATCGGCAAGAACATCTCGGCCGGTACCACCGGGCTGATCGAACCGACCCGCTACGTCTCGGACGACTATGAAGAGATCACCATCGACGGCGTGCGCATGATCTTTCAGAACACGCCCGGCACCGAGGCGCCGGCGGAAATGAACACCTATTTCCCGGACCTCAAGGCATTCTGGGCAGCGGAAAACATCACAGGCACGATCCACAACATCTATACCCTGCGCGGTGCCCTGGTCCGCGATGCGCTAAGCTGGTCTAAGCACATCAACGATGCGTTGTACGAGTTCGGCCAGGAGGCTGAGCTGATGTTTGCTTCGCACTCCTGGCCACGGTTCGGCAATGACCGCATTCAGGAAGTGATGCGGGCACAGCGCGATACCTATGCCAACCTCAACAACGGTGTATTGAACCTGGCCAACAAGGGCGTGACCATCAACGAGGTCCACAACGTCTATGAAGTCCCTGAAAGCCTGCAAGAGCAGTGGGCGGCGCGCAGCTATCATGGCTCGGTCGAACACAACAGCCGGGCGGTGATCAACCGGTATCTTGGGTATTGGGACGCCAACCCGACAACTCTGACACCTTTGTCACCAAAGGACAGCGCCCCCCTGTTCGTGGAAATGATGGGCGGAGCAGAGCCGATCTTGAACAAAGGGCAAGATCTGTTTGATGCTGGCCAATACCTGCACGCGACCGAAATTCTGAACAAACTGGTCTACGCCGAACCCGACAACCAGAAAGCCAAGGATCTGCTGGCTGACGCGTTCGAGCAGATTGGATATCAGAAAGAAAGCCCCTCTGTTCGCAACTCGTTCCTGGGGGCGGCCTATGAACTGCGCAACGGCATCCCGCAGGGCGCGACCATCGAAACCACCGGCCCTGACACCATTCGCGCCATGGAAACATCGATGTGGCTGGATTTCATCGCCATTCGCGTCAACAGCGCAAAGGCGGCCGATCTGGAATTCACCATCAACCTGGCCATCCCGGATCGCGAGGAAAACATCGTGGTTGAAATGAGCAATGCCACGCTGACACATATCGTTGACCGAACAGCCCCAGACGCGGATTTGTCGATCTCGTTGAATCGGGCCGATCTTGAAAAGGTCATGACAGGCGAGCGTAAGCTGGTTGATATGCTGGCGGACGGCACGGCCCAATCCCAAGGCAACGCAGATGTGGTCGCGCAGTTGGCATCCACACTGGATCAATTCGATCTTGGGTTCGAATTGATGCCTGGCACCGGTGCGAAAGATCTGACGCCTCAAGCCAATGACTTTGCCCAGCCCGCGTTGGCGAACTCGAACGGCGGTTAAGCAAACCGTTCACCCGGGCTGACGGCACCAGAAACCGAGCAACGAGATCGCCTTGAGCACGGGAAAAGACCGCTCCTCTGAAACGGCCGCATTGAATTGACAGTGCGGCCGTTTTGCATGGCCGTTAACCAGCCTTTCATCTTGGCCTACACGACTGTTTCAAAGCATCGCTTCAGCTGCCGAGCGCGTTGCTCGGTACGGGCTTCCTACAGGGTGTCCGCATTTCGGCGAAACGGCGCAAACCAGAAAGTTTCATCGCCTTTCTTGGGCAAAACCACTGTGGCCCCAAGCGGGTGTTTCAAACGTCAGGCCAGTTTTTGGGCCAGCGGGCTTTCGTCCATTTGGGCTGTCAGATGTTGTATCAAACGCATCGACATCTCTGCTTTGGCCGAGGCGTATCTGGGGTCGTCCCACAGGTTTCGCGTCTCACACGGGTCCGCTTTGAGGTCATAAAGCTCACCCCAATCATGTCCTCCATACGTGGTGAAGCGCCAATGCTTGTTCCGTAGACTTCTCATTCGGGCCGGAGGATTGAACCCAAGGCGTGGTCCGCTGTCGTTGTATTCCATGAACAGATCCCGGCGATGCGCGGCTTGGGTGCCGATACATCCCAGAAAGCTCTGCCCCTGAATGCCGTTATAAGGTTCAAGCCCAGCGCGTTCGAGAATGGTGGCCGACAAATCGATGGTCGAGGTCAAGGCCCCCGACCGCCCCTGCCCCAAATCCGGATCGGCCCAGATCATCGGCACCCGGGTCACAGATCGAAAGGGCAATGCCCCTTTCAGAAGCAAACCAAAATCACCCAAGTATTCCCCATGGTCCGAGGTGAAGACGATCACGGTGTTTTCCAACTGCCCCGAAACCTTCAATGCCTCGATGACGCGCCCGATCTGATCGTCGATCATCGTGATCATTCCCGCCGTCAGCGCCATGGCCTCGCGGATGTGCTGCGGGTCGGCTCGGAATGCGGCCTGCTTGTTTCTGGACACAACACCCTGCTCCCACATCTCGGTCAGGTGTCGCATCGGCGGTGTCGGGTTCTGATGCGCCTCATACGGCAGGCCCACCTCGAACTGATCCGGGGAATACATGTCCCAGTACTTTCCGGGCGGGTTGAACGGGTGATGCGGATCCGGGAAGGACACGAAGGCAAAGAACGGATCCTCCTCCCCGGCCGCGTCCTTGACATAGTCGATGGCCCGATCCGCGATCCAGGTTGTTGGATAAAATTCCTCGGGGATGGGTGTGCGATAGGCCTGCGGACAGGTATAGCTGTGCGGCAACTCGTTCTTGGGATCGCTGAGCGCTTGCCAATCGGGACAGCGATCACGGAACCATTGTTGATAGTGCCCGCCGCAACGGTCACCGTGCCCGGTCACCATCTCGACGTGCTGAAAACCATAGTACGGCAGCTTCATCCCGTAGGGCGCTGTTGCGGTGTAGTTTGCAGGTTGCTCTTCGACATAGGTCGCCGGATCGGGCTTCCACGCCTCGGGAATCAACTTGTGGTCCGTCTCCCCCGCCCGGTCGGAGGGAACATCCAGGAAAGGTTGCAGATGGTTCTTGCCGATTGATGCGGTGCGATATCCGTCAGCCGCCAGAACATCAACGAAGGTGTTGGCCGTATCCGGCAACGCCAACCCGTTGTAGCGCAACCCATGCACACTGGGCATGCGCCCGGTCAACAATGAGGCCCGGTTGGGCATGCAGATGGGCGCGGCCACGTGGAAATCGTCAAATATCGTCCCGCGCGCCGCCAGCGCGTCAATGTTGGGGGTCCGGACAACAGGATGTCCCATACATCCCAGCCAATCGGCACGCTGTTGGTCGGTGATGAAGAACAGAAAATTGGGACGCTTGGCCATCTGGGATCCTTCGAAGCTTTTCCACAGGCGGGAAGGGTGTGTTTTGATTTGAACTCAGCTTTGCCACGCGCGTTCTGCTTGCGCGTTCTTGCGCAGGAACCAAACCACCGAGATCACCGAGAGGACCAGCAGACCAACAGCCACCGGACTTTTCAGGACCTGGGTCAGATCCCCATTGGTCAGGGCCAGCGATTGCGCGATTGATTTCTCGAACCGTGGCCCCAGAAAAAAGGCAATGATGAAGATCACCAGCGAATAGCCAAAGCTCGCCATCAGATACCCCAGCACCGCAAAGATCAGCATGATCGCCACTCCAAAGAGACCGCTGGTCGCCATTGAGACGCCGACAATGCACAACAGGATGGCCGAGGTGAAGATGATCGATTCCGGGGCCGAGATCACCTTGACCCACAGGCGCAAACCCACCTGCCCCACCCAGAGGTTCACAAAGTTGGCCATGATCATCGCACCAAAGAGACCGTAAACCAGACGCCCCTGGTTTTCGAACAGCAGAGGGCCGGGCTGCATCCCGTGGATCATGAAGGCGCTGATGATCAACGCGGCGCCCACCGATCCGGGAATGCCCAGGGTCAGCAAAGGGATGAGGTTCGAGCCGACAACCGCCGAATTGGCCGATTCAGACGCCGCGATCCCATGAAGGTTGCCTTTGCCAAAAGTCTCGGGCTCTTTCGATGCAGCCTTGGTCATGGCGTAAGACATAAACGCAGCTGCGGTCGAACCGATCCCGGGCATCGCCCCCAGGATGGTGCCGATTGTGGCACCGCGCAGCATGGTGAAGCGGCAAGACCAATATTCTGCCCACGTCACGCGCCGATCATCGGGGTTTCCGGTGTCCTTGGTCACAATCGCGGATTGGACATTGCCATGCGCCAGCGACATGCGGTGCAGGATCTCCGAGATCGCCAGCATGCCAATTGCCACCGACGGCAGCGGCAGACCGTCAAAGACGTCCCAATAGCCAAAGATCAGGCGCGGTGTGAAATTCTCGGGGTCTTGCCCGACGGATGCGAACAACAGGCCAAGCGCGGCGGCGATGATGCCCTTGGTCAAGGAGTTGCCGATCAGCCCCGCCAGGATGGAGAAGGCAAAGATCATCAGGGCGACGACCTCGATAGGGCCCATCCTGAGCGCGAGAATGGCCAGCGGTGCGGATACGGTGATCAACACGATGTCGCTGAAGGTGTCGCCTGTGATGGACGAGAACAGCGCCATCTTGGTGGCCTTCAGGGGCTTGCCCTGTTTTGCAAGTGGATGGCCGTCCATCGCGGTGGCGGCTGCGTCCGGCGTGCCGGGCGTGTTCATCAGCACCGCAGGGACAGCCCCGCCAACCAACCCGCCCTTGTTGACGCCCACCAGAAAGGCAATTGCCGGCAGCGGGTCCAGACCAAAGGTGAACGGAATTGCAATCGCCATCGCCATGATGGGCCCGATACCGGGGACCGCCCCAACAAATTGCCCCAAAACCACGCCAGCCAGAACAAAGGCCAGATTATAGAGCGTGAAGGCATCTCCGAAACCAGCGAGGATCGTCGCAAAATCAACCATTCCCGTGTTTCCTTAAGGCAAAGCACGTTCAAGAACCTGCGTCACCAGGAACCAGATCGTGACCGGCATGACGACAACGCCCAGACCAATCCAAAGGGGACGGCGCTCGCCAATCAACAGCATGAGGATCAGCGCCAGCACGGGGGCAACATATTCGAACCCGAACCAGGACATCGCGTAGAGACCTGCGACCAGCACCACGACATAGAGACCGGTTTTGAAGATCAGAGCGGGATCGCGCACCTGCTGAGTGGTTGGCCTGAAGATCAGGACAGCCCCGCAGATCGCAATTACGATCGAGACGATGTTGGGCATGGTCGCGGGCGCAATGTTCCCGCTGTCCACGGTCTCGATGTAGGTGGGGTTGACGTAGAAATACATCGCCAACCCAAACAGCAAGAAAAAGAGACCGGACGCGCGGTCCGCTGAATGTGACATTCTACCCCTCCCAAGGCGTCCCCCACCGCAGGGCGATGCGGGTGGCACTGCTTACTTTGCGAACAGGACCTTGGCGTTTGCCAAGCCGTCCTCCATCATCTGGCGCGTGCCGTCCGGCCCCATGTTGATCGGGTCACCTTTGACCGCGTTGCGGACAATTTCCGCAAACTCGGGCGCTTTGGTGGCCTCATCTATTGCCGTCGCAATGGCTTCGACTGCGGCCGGGTCCGTGCCAGAACGCATGGCAAGGAAGAACACCGGGTCAACATAGGCCTCGACCCCGGATTCGATGAAGGTTTTCGCATCGGGCGCGTAGCTTAGGCGCGACTGGTTGGCGCCCGCGATGACCTTCATGTCACCGGATTCCAAATAGGGATAATGTTCACCCGAACCAAAGCCTGCCAACACCTGCCCCCCCAGGATAAGCTTCATCACCTCGGCGCCCCCATCAGCGGTGACCAGATTGAACTCGGCCCCCGATTTGGCCATCGCCTGCTTCATCAACAGAACCTGCGGCGGGGCCATTGTCGCAACGGGCAGCGTGCCCTGCGATTTGGCATATTCGATCATGCCCGCAAGATCATCAAAGGGTGCGTCCTTGCTGGCCACAAGGGCAAGCTCGGCCTTGGCGACCGTGCCGAGGTAATCAAAGCTCTCCAGATCAAAAGGCAGCTGATCGCCGCGGTTTACCAGTTGCACCAGCACAGGGATGCTCACGCCCATGCCGATGACACTGCCGTTTGCCGGGCGTTGCGACACACCCGTGAACATGGCAACACCGCCACCGCCGGGCTTGTTTTCGACTACGATGTTCCAGCCGGTGTTTTCCTTCATCACCTGCGCCAGAACCCGCCCCATCGTATCGGTTGATCCCCCTGCGCCAAAGCCGATCTGAATTGTCAGCGGGCCGTTGGGTTTCCAGTCGGACGCCGCAACAGGCGCGGCGAGGGCCATCATGATGCTGGCACCAAGCGCCAGAATTTTCGTCTTAAGTCTCATCCTTTTCCTCCCAAAGGGTGATTGGTGACGGTGACACAGGTCACAAGGCACCGGTTATTGCCGGACCTTCCCGGCTACTCGCGAAGCATGTGCGATTTTCTCGCACATCTCGAAAAATTGCCGTTTCTCGACATCGTCGAGCGCGGTGTCGACCGCGTCGGCAAAATCCGCAACAAACGGCAGCAATGCCTGAAACTTCTCTTTTCCTTTTGCCGTCATTGTGAACACACGTGCACGGCGGTCATTGGGGTCTGGCTTGGCTTCGATCAGCCCGCGCTCCTCCATCTGCCTAAGAACCCGGCTCAACTGCGCCTGCTCGGCTTTGGTGAAATCCACAAGCTCTCTTTGCGTGGCGGACGAGGTCGCCCTGAGCCCCACAAGAATACGCCAAGAAACAAGGTTTATGTCCTTGTCCTGAGATACGACCCTTGTGACCTGAGCCTTGAGCAATCGTGAAAGGCGGAACACAGACACAGCCAGAACACTCATCCCCTTCGGGAAATCTTCTGGTCGCAAATCTGAAAGCGGCACTCGTGCGCCCGAGGCGCCACCTTCGGTCAACTGGAGATCAGTAGAATCGCTCATATACATGACATATCATTATTTAACATGATAAGTCATTTAATTATTCACCAAAGCCAGATCTTTCTCTTGTCCCGGGATGGCGCACTGCATGCCGAGGCTGTGGACAAACCGGTTTATCCAACGAAGCCTTGCAGAGGATGCAGCAAGCTCAAACCACGAAAACTATTGCGGGCAAGACGCAAGGGGGGAAGCGGCGCGGCCCGTCAACGCTTCTATTGGTCCACCGCGCGGCACTTGTGAGCATCGAAAAAATCCAGGCGGTACATTCCCACCGTTCTGCACTCGATCACGGGCTGCGGCCCTGCTCTAAAAGTTAGCACTGGGGCGATACGACAAGGCTCTGCGCCCCTTTTTTCAGATCATCAGCTGTCGTTCTCGCCACCCTTGTAGTAGCCGATCACGTCATTGTCTGTTGTCGCCCCCAACCCGTTAAGAAGCCTGTTGGAGTAGTTAAAATAGGCGCAGACCTGATTGACTTCGAGTATCTCACCATCACTGCATCCCACGATCTTCAGCGCTTCGAAATCAGACTTGATCAGCTTGCCCACATCGGTGGTCAGCTTGGCCGCATAGCGCAACAACGCCAGCTCTTTGCCCTCGAACTCATCCTCTGGCCGCTGCGCCTTGAGCGCGAGGAAAATCCGATCGCTGCGCGGCTGGTCCTGAATGAGATTACGAACGTTCATAAAGTGATGGGTCAACGAATAGGTGCAGTCGTTGAGGATCGAGGTATAGCTCGCCACAACTTCGAGGAACCAGAAGGGCAGCACGTTGTCTTTCGAATGCAGCACCGAGCGATAGAGCGTCACATGCCCGTTCATGGTTTCAGGCCGTAGCGAGTGTACCCGCATCACGGTATCGACCGTGCCATGCGGCGTACGTGCCTTGTCCAAGAGTTCCTTCAGACGTCCTGTGGCCTCTTCGTCGGGCACCATATCAATCCATGCGCTCATAGTTGTCTCCTGTTCTGCCATGCCAACTTAAATTGAAAAGCAATGTTACTGACAGTCAAATTTTCAACTCAGGAGAAATTTTTGTAGATCGACGGGCGCAACCAGCGCTAATGTCGCGGCGAAGAGTTACCTTTGCGGGGAATAAAGTCATGCTGCGGTCTGAATTGCGTCTTGGAGCTGAGAACCTGCTTATCACCTGCGCCGGGCTGGCTGCAGGCGACCGGCTGCTTGTTCTGCAAGAAGAGCCAGATAATGGCTATTACGATCAAGGGATTGTGGATGCCGTGGTCGAAACCGCCCGTGAGCTTGACATGCAAACCGATTTGCGCACAGTGCCCTTTGCCCCGATGGGCGGTGCGATTTCCGCTGATCTGGTTGCAGCAATGAAACAGACAGATTGCACCATCTTCCTATCTCGTACTGGTGATCAGATTCGCTTTGACGCCTCGATGGCGGGCATCCGCCCGATCATGTCTTATGCGCTAGACGCCGAGATGCTGGCCTCGGGCTTTGGTCGTGCGGATTACGCTGGCTTTGTCGCATTGAAGAACGCAGTCAACGCCTTGTACGCCGGGGCCAATGAAATTCGCGTGACCTGTCCGCTGGGTACCAATTTTTCCGGCCCCGGTGCTGCCTATCCCCTGGCGGGTGCAGCGGATGTCAGCGTCACCCGGTTTCCCATGTCGATCTTTGCGCCGGTGCCTGCCAATGGTTTCTCTGGGGTAGTGATGCAGGATGGGTTCTTGGTCGGCACCGGGTCGAAATTTTATGACCCTTATGGCTGTGACTTGCGTGAACCGCTGGCCGTTCACTTCGACAACACCCGCCTGACACATTTCAGCGGTCATGAGATGGACGTGCATTGCGCCCAGATGCATTATGAAAAGGTTGGGAAAATGTTCGACCTCGACCCTCTCACCATGCATTCCTGGCATGCTGGGATCCATCCCGGCTGCGCCTATCCTATGCCAGCCGCCGAAAACTTCGAGCGCTGGAGCGGCAGCGCCTTTGGCAATCCCCGCCTGATGCATTTTCACACCTGCGGGCATTACGCCCCAGGAGAGATTTCGCTGAATGTGTTGGATCCCACGATTACCATCGATGGGGTCGCGGTCTGGAAGGAGGGCGTCTTTGACCCCAAATGCGTTCCAGGTGGTGCGGCGATCCTTGCTCGATACCCCTGTATGCAAGCCGTGTTCAACGCCCCAGCCCAGGAGGTGGGCCAAGGCTCCAACGGGCGCCTTATGGGCGCTGTCTAAGGTCCGCGCGGCAGGCCAGTTTTCTGGCCCACTGCGGTTGCAGTCCTCGTCTCTACGACTCTTCCGCCAAAATTGCATTGGCCACGCGCGAACGGAACCGCATCGCCCCTGCATCCAGCCCAAGGTTGAGATAAGGCGTCTTGCGCCGTGCCATGCCGGTTTGCACGTATTCCAACACGTCCTTGTCCTCGGTGAATGCCATGATCGCGCCCTGGAACATGCGCTCGGATAGCTCGCTATCCTCGGCATGCATATTGCGGTGTTGAAACCAGAAATAGCGCGAGTTTTCACCGTCCACCGGCGTGATGAAATTGTACGAGATATTCACCAGAGCATTAGGTGAGATCGGTTTGTCCGGCCCGCCTTCGCCCACTGGCGCATAGACCGACATATTGATCGCGGTAGAGGGAAGTCGACATTCGTAATGCTGCTTGCGGTCACAGTTCGGACCAAAAGGCAGCATGGGTTTATAGTAGGGTGCGGGCGGCTCGTCATATATCCAGCGGGACACCACCACCCCGGTGTCGAACACCTCCAGGTCCAGCGGATGGCTGTCGGTCCCTGCCCCCGCGAAAGAGGTCAGATGCACCCAGGCCACGTGACTCGGATCCAGCAGGTTGTCGGTGATATAAAGATAGTGGCAGGCCATCTCCATCGCGCCTTTGGCGGTTTTGCCCCAGGTTGGATTGTCAAAATTCGGGATGTCGATGATCTTATCCCGGTCCGCTTTGTCTGGATCCCCCATCCAGAGCCACAGAAAGCCCCAGCGATCTTCGGCTGCATAGGAATGCACCGCGGCGCGGCGTGGCGGGTTGTCCAACTGCGTTGGCGCAATCACGCATTCGCCACTGCAATCAAAGGTCAGCCCATGATAGCCACAGACCACGTGGTCACCTTCGATCGTGCCGCGCGACAGGGGGAGTTTGCGATGCGGACAGGCATCCTCCAAGGCGATCGCCTTACCCTTGGTGTCGCGGTAGATCACGATCTCTTCGTCCAGCATCCGCACCGCGCTCAACTCGCGGCCGAAATCCTCGCTTCGCCCGGCAACATACCAGCAGTCGCGTATATAGCCCTCAGCTCCTATCAGGTCAGGTCGCATCGCTCACCCCTGCCCAGAGAAGACGTCAAAGGCCTTCAGCGCCTTGGCGCTATAGGCATAGGAGGGCCCGCCCCCCATATAAGTGGCCATGGCCAGCGCCTCGCAGAGTTCCTCACGGGTGATCCCAAGCCGAACCAGAGAGCGTACGTGAAACCCGATACAGCTGTCGCAACGGGTCGCAATCGCGATCCCCAGGGCCATGATCTCCTTGGTCTTTTCGCTGAGCGCGCCATTGGTCTTTGCGGCCTTGCCCATGATGCCAAAGCCCTTGACAGTCTCGGGCACCTCCTTGGAAAAGGTTCCGATGTCGGCCTCGATTTCGGCCATGAAGTTGTCCCAATCCATGTCTTGTCTCCTTTAGCCGCGCTCGTCCGAACCCATGCGCCGCTCCAGCCAGCGCACGCCTGCGCTGATGATCAGCACGAGGATCAGATATTCGAGGATCAGCAATGAATAGATTTCCAGCGGGCGGTATTCTGTCACCACCAGCTCATTGGCGCGTCGCGTCAGTTCCTGCATGCCGATGACACTGGCAAAGGCGCTCATCTTGACGATGTAGATAAACTGATTAGCCAGCGGAGGCAGAATGCGCCGGATGGCCTGTGGCAGGATGACGTAGCGCATGGTTTGCAGGTAGTTCAAACCGATGGTCTGCGCGGCTTCGGTCTGTCCTTTGGCAATCGACTGGATGCCTGCGCGATAGATTTCGGCGGTAAAGGCGCTGTCCGACAGGGCCAGGGTAATGATTGCGCCCCAGAAGGGATCAATCGGTACGCTCATTCCCATCTCACGAAAGATGATCGGCAGCCCGTAGAAGACCCAGAACAACATCGGGAGCAGCGGGATCGATCGGACAAGCTCGACGTAGACTCGGTTCACCAACCGCCACCAGCGACTTTTGGCCAACCCCGGCAAGGCCACGATCAGCCCCAGCACAATTGAAATCACCGCCGCAATCACCGAAATCAGGATGGTATCGCCCATGCCCGAGATCAGGAATTTCACATTGATCCAGCCCGAGGCCGTCATCGGGTTGATCACATACCAGCCCCAGGTGGAGGAGCTGGAACAGCCCGTCAACACCAGGAACGGCACCATCAGAACCAGAAGTTTCTTCATCGTCGCGCCCCTTATCAATGCTCTAGGATCTGGCTGAGGAATTTCTGGCAGCGGGGTGATCTGGGCGAGCCAAAGAACTCATCCGGTGTGCCCTGTTCGACGATCTCGCCCGCATCCATGAAAATCATGTTGTCTGCAACCTTGCGGGCAAATCCCATCTCATGGGTCACGACAACCATGGTCATACCTTCCTGTGCCAGTTCGACCATCACCTCCAGCACCTCCGAGATCATCTCGGGGTCCAGCGCCGAGGTCGGCTCATCAAACAACAGCACCTTTGGTTCCATGCACAGCGACCGGGCAATCGCCACCCGCTGTTGCTGGCCGCCAGACAGCTGTCCAGGGCGTTTCAACGCCTGATCCGGGATGTGCACACGCTCGAGATAGTGCATCGCTTTGGCTTCGGCTTCGGATTTTGAAATGCCCCGCGCCTTGATCGGCCCAAGCATCAGGTTCTCCAGCACGGTCAGATGCGGAAACAGGTTGAACTGCTGAAACACCATACCCACCTCCGAGCGAATCGCAGCCACAGAGTTCGGATCATTGGTCAACTCGATCCCATCGACCCGGATCGTACCCTTTTGGTGCTCCTCCAGCCTGTTGATGCAGCGGACCACTGTCGATTTCCCCGAGCCCGAGGGGCCACAAATCACGACCTTTTCACCGGTCTGCACGGATAAATTGATGTCTTTAAGGACATGGAACGTGCCATACCACTTGTTGACATCCACAAGTTCGATTGCCGTTTCGCTCACTGGCTAGGCTCCTCCTGGCACTAAATTTTCCTCAGAAGAAATTTTTTTCTTGAGATTAACGTCGCTCTTGGCGTTAAATCAAGTATCAAAAATGCTTCAAATCGAAGGCAGTCCAAGAACCACCAACGGGAGAAACACAATGAAACGTGCACTCAAAGTCGCCGCCGCGGCCGCCGTCAGCCTGGCACTTGCTGGGGCCGCCACCGCACAATCCGCCCTGAACGAGATCCTTGACGGCGGTGTTCTCAAGGTGGGCACCACCGGGGACTGGAACCCGATGACGCTGCGCGATCCGGCGACCAACAGCTATAAGGGATTTGATATCGATATCATGACCGAGCTGGCCAAGGATCTGGGCGTTGAAGTCGAGTTCGTGCCCACGGATTGGAAAACACTGGTCAACGGCGTGGTCGCGGGCAAGTATCACATGACCGGTTCCGCCTCGATCTCGCCTCCGCGCATGAAAGTCGCTGGTTTCTCCGAAAGCTACATCTCGGTCGAACTCTACCCTTTTACCACCAAGGACAAGGCAGATCGCTTTGACGGGTACGACTCGATCAACCAGCCCGGCGTAAAGGTCGCCACCACCCTTGGCACCACTTTCGAGAAGCGCGTGCGCGAGTGGTTCCCGAATGCCGACATCAAAGTGGTTGAGGCCCCTGCCCGTGGTTTCCAAGAGGTTCTGGCCGGACGCGCGGATGTCTTCATCACTTCGAACATCGAAGGCTCCACGCTTGAGGCGAAGTTCCCTGTGGTCCGCGTCAACGGAACCGGCCCGCGCTCACCCTCGCCCATCGCCATGCTGCTGCCCCAGTCCGATCAGGTCTGGATCAACTACGTGAACAACTGGGTCAAAGTGAAAAAAGCACAAGGTTTCTTTGAGAACATCAAAGCGAAATGGGGTCTGTGATCCGATCCGCTTGCCGTTCTGGCCCGTCCCATATTGGGGCGGGTTTTTCTCAGGCCACTGCTGTCAGGCTACTGCCTTGGCTACCAGAGTGATAAAACTCACCTTGTTGGTTTTAAGCTCCACCGCCCCGTGGGCGGTACTGGCATCATAACTCAGACTGTCACCGGGACGCATGTGATAGACACCTTCGCCACAGCGATAAATCATCTCGCCATCGGTTACATGCACGAACTCGATCCCCTCATGCTGATAGAGCGGGCGCGGCGACAACGGGCCCTCAAGCGTCACATTGAAGGTCTCGAAATTCACATGGCCGGATTCGGCCCTTCCGATCAGCTTGTAGATATGGCCAAAGCCACTGCCCAACCGCTGCACTGTCATTCCCTCACCCGCGGCGACAAAGGACACATCCGTGCGCTCAACCGTACCGGCAAAGAAATTGATCAGCGGGACACCCGTCGCCTGCGCCAACGCTTCCAGAGAGTTGAGCGAGGCCGAAACCTGGCCCCGTTCGATTTTGGAAATCATCGCGGGCGAAACTTTGGCCTTGGCCGACAACTCTGCCAGAGTCAGTCCCGCCAAAACGCGATGCGCCTTAACAGCAGCGCCAATCAAGTGGTCCAGAGGTGGTTTCTCTAATTCAATGGGCAATGAATCTTCCATAGAGATAGCGTACCGCCCCAAATGCAAAAGGGAAAGCGATGCTCAGATCCGTGCCCCCAGAAAACTTTAAGGAACACGCATGAAGCTCGAACATATGACATGGCGAGAGGTCGACAACCGGATCCGCAAAGGGGCCGCGATCATGTTACCGGTTGGCTCGACCGAGCAACATGGACCCATGGGACGGATTGGAACCGACACGATTTGCGCAGAAGCGGTGGCCCTGCAGGCTGCCGAGATCTGCAACGCCATTGTCGCACCACCACTGGCCTATACTCCGGCTCCGTTCAACACCGCTTTTCCCGGCACAGTCTCAATGCCGGTCGAGATTTTCCAGCCCCATGCCGACGCCGTTATCTCTGGCCTCCTGGATCAGGGGTTTCTGGGCGTGTTCGTCGTCAACGGCCACGGCGCCAATATAGCGCCCTTGCGCAACATCGCAGCCACCCGCGAACCCGAACAGATGATAATCCGCAGTTGGTGGGAGCCGGAGGAGGTCAACAGCCTCCGCCGCGATCTTTACGGCGATTGGGAGGGCATGCACGCAACCCCGTCGGAAATCGCAATCACACAGTCCCTGCTGGGAGCCCTGCCATGGGATGATGCCTGTGAACCACCAACAAAGCTGACAAAGGAGTATCTCCTTGCGCATAGCGGAGACCGCCACGGCCCCCCGGATGAACATCGGGAAATGTTCCCCGACGGTAGGGTCGGCTCCCATTCTGCTTTGGCGACGCCGGAAGACGGCAGTCGAATTCTTCGGACTGCAACGCAGGCCATCGCGCGAGAGTTTCTCGAATTTGAGCAAAGGTCCCACGGAACTTTTCATCTCGGAGACGATTGAAAAGCATCTTTTGTTCAGGGTTTCTAGGTCGGTCTGAAGGTCAGTATTCCTCAGGATCCTCAACGGCTTCGCACTTGCGAAGAATGACCGCTCTGCGCCCTTTCAACATGCGAGGTGCCCTCCGCCTCCCTGGAAACAGATGGCCCCTTCGGGTCGTTCGCTAAACTTTGCAAAGGTTGCTATCTGCACATCGCCGCCATCCCCTACGGATGGCTGCCCCCAGCCCAAAGCAGACATGGCCGATCTGCACGCCGGGCGGATTCCAGTCATTCGCAGCAAGTTAAACAAATGGCGGCTTTCGGTTTGGAATACCAGTTAAAGCAGCCCTAAAATCAGTTCCTTACTGTTCCAAAAGATGACGGCGGACAGCGTACCAGTTATCATGGCTGGCACACCCTGTTTCCAGGTGTCAAAGATCAAATGGCACCCGACGGCCCCAATCGAAGTCGCCAGCAGCGCCATTGCCCCAAGTGGCGTGAGGAGTGTACCCGAAGACCAGATTGCGAGTGCTCCGAACAGCTCAACCATGCCCACCAATCGCATAATGCTTCGGTTCAGGCCGTAGCTTTTGAACATCTCGAGCTGGACCTGGAATATCTTGTCGTGCCAGCCGAATATCTTGATCGAACTTGCAAACAGAAAGAAAGCAGTCAGTAAAACCTTGATGATCTCAATCATTGTGATTGTTCCGTTAACTAGCCGATTGCCGGTAGGCTCGGGGAGATAGCCCAGTACGTTTTCGGAACGCCCTGCTGAACGCTGTCGCGTCTGAATAGCCTAAACTTAGCGCAATGCTCTGGATTGAAGCGTTGGAGTTGGCCAATGCGCCCTTAGCGGCCTCCATTTTCAAGCCCGTAAGAATTTCGACAATGGTCGTATCAAATTTGGCCAATCTTCGTGCAAGAGCAGATTTTGAAAACCCGCACAGCTCTGCCGCTGTTTCCACGCTCAGGTTACTCTCGCTAATGTGCTTTTCTAGTATTGCACGAATGGCCTCCACAAACCCCTTCGGGGCGAGCATATCCAGCTGCGGGCCGACTAAATCATCCGTGTCTTCGGGCGCTAAGACCCCATTCAGCGGAATCGTTAACCATGCAGCAGGAAACCGAATGGAAAAGCCCCGGTCATTGCTCTTGATCGCCCGGATGCCGTGAAACTCTTGCGGTAGAACAGCCGGATCGCACATCCTGACCAACACCGAAGCCGGATCCCAGCGGAAATCCAGCGCTTCATGCAAGAATGTGATCCAAATCCCAATCATGAAGCCGTCGATGTGGGCCGGTGACACGGTTGGTACAAACTTACGTTTGGCGCTAAAATAGGCCGTGGTGTCTTCGACGAACAGGCTCTGAGAGATGGAGTTCGTCTCGCTGGCCACAGCTTGGGTGAAGCGAGAGATAAACCCACCAATTGTCGTGGCCTCCTCAAGGGCGGCGCCGAACGGAAGGAAGTCTGCAAGGTTGATGTTGCGACCAACGGACGTGCAGAAACGCTGATCATTGCGTAGTTCAGCCGCCGCTGCGTACACCCGATAGACAATATCATTTCGTATGTAGGACGTCGGATCTGTAATGGACACGACGGAAAGATCAAAGGCCGCTAGAAAAACGTCAATGTCTTCGCCGCGGGACTTCAACGCCTGAACCACAGGAGCCAATACAGTGGCCCGAACCATCGGTATGTCACTACGATCATGATTTGCAGCCACAAGAACACCCTCACTTGTCACGCGTTGAAGAGTATAGACGGATCGTCAGGAAAATGGAGAGGGCACCCGCAATAACCTGACATTTTGCAACGACAATCGTAATGATTCGCCTCGAACTGTCAGGTAAGTCATTTAAGTATCGGGCATTCTGCCTAGAGAAGAGATCCAAATTTCGTTCTCGGTCATCTCAGGGGAAGCCAATGAAAGTTCTGTCGAAATATACGACTGGGGTTGCGGCGTTAGCTGCGGCAGTAACCTTTTCTGCCAGCTTTGCGTTCGCTCAGGACACACCAGCGCAAACGTTGTTCACCAATGTGAATGTCTTTGATGGGGTGAACGAGTCTCTAATAGAGAACGCCAGCGTTCTGGTCGAAGGTAACTTGATCAAGGCCGTGTCAACGGATGCCATTGATGCACCGGATGCCACGGTCATCGACGGTGGTGGCCGAACATTGATGCCGGGGCTGATAGAGAGTCACGTGCATCTGAACATGCAACATATGGTCGGTGGCTACGATACATTTGAAGACCGTGACTGGCAAGAAGTCGGGGCAATGGCAGCATTTACGGCTCAAAGTATCTTGATGGATGGCTTCACGACCGTGCGTGACGTCGGTGCCTTGCAGGTTGGGATTCGCCGCGCAATTGACGGCGGTTTTGCAATTGGCCCTCGGATTTACCACGCTGGTGCCGTGATCAGCCAGACTTCCGGACATGGTGACTGGAGACTGAAGGGTCAAAACACGCTCGAAAGCCGAAACACCGGAAAAGTAGCGCAGCTTGGTCTGGCATATGTCGTTGATGGGCACGATGCATCGCTGAGTGCCGCCCGACAGAACCTCGCGAACGGGGCTGTGTTGAACAAGATGATGATGAGCGGCGGTGTCTTCTCGTCGAAGGACGGCTTACATACGATACAGGCCACCGACGAGGAAGTGACAGCCGTGGTCCGAGCTTCAAATGATTGGGGCACCTACGCAACGGCGCATGTGAACAACCCACCCGATATTCAACGCGGTTTGCGCCTCGGCCTGGGAGAGATCATGCACGGGCAGTTTCTCGATGAGGAGACAGCCGCAATGATGGTCGAAGCAGGCGTGTTCTATAATCCGCAGCTCTCGGTTTCTTCTCTCGAAGCAATCGAGCGCACGTTTGGGCCTGAGCCGTCAGTGAACAAAGCAAAATCATTGTTGGTTGCCAAGGGAATGGCACGGATTCCGGATATTCTTTTGAAATTTCCCAAGCTTTTGGAAAAGACCACCTTTGGCGTAGATACCGTCACAGTTACGCCAGCGAATGCGATCCGCAACCGCGATCACGAAATTTGGTTTTGGGCCGACAAGTTTGGTACTTTGCAGACGCTGAAATCCATGACCTCAATCGGCGGCGATCTCGCCGCTCTCACGGGTGGCCAGAACCCATATCCCGCCGGCTCCCTCGGTGTGATCGCGGAAGGCGCATATGCTGACATCTTGTTGATCGATGGTAATCCGCTGGAAGACATCACTTTGATTGGTGGCAGCAAAGAATTGTTCGAAGCACCAGACCGCAAACCCGGAGAGATCCCGGCGATGGATCTGATCATGAAAGACGGTGTGATATACAAGAACACGCTGGATTAATGGTTAAGGTGTTGGGCCAGCCGTCCGGCATCTGTATAGGCACAGAACAGCAGCCGCGTCTTTTAGTTCATAATGATGCGGCAGTTTTAGGAACCAACCAGCAATTCGCCGCAAGAGTCTTGATGGTCCCGTATGGGCCGTTCGCCAGACTTTGCAAAGGTTGCTATCTGCGCATTCCGGCCATGTCAGAGGCGAGTATTCTTGTATCGACCCACCCGTCTTAAGTGGGGACACAAAGATGGTCCGAGCTTGATCAGTATCCAGCGGCCATCCGAAAAGCATGTATGATATTGGGTTGATTGGTGCGGTCGAGAAGACTCGAACTTCCACGGGTGTTACCCCACAGCGACCTCAACGCTGCGCGTCTACCAATTCCGCCACGACCGCACTGTCCAGGCTTGGTGGAGCGGGGTCTAACGTGAAGCGTTGCCATTGTGAAGAGGAAAAGCGCAGAAATTTTCGCAATGGTCACAGCGGCGCTGCCGCATAACACCAGTCGCCGAAATTTTGGGTGCCAGCCCTGAGGCTGCCTCCACCAGCCTCTTGAATATCCAAATCCGACACGCACCTTTAGGGTGCACCAAACGAGGAAGATCTCATGCCCGCTGACACGCCCCGCCCTATCGTTCAAGTTGACATCGTGTCGGACGTCGTGTGCCCTTGGTGCATCGTGGGATTTCGTCAGTTGGACCAGGCTCTGACGCGCACAGGGTTTCTGGCAAACCTCCGCTGGCATCCCTTTGAATTGAACCCAACCATGCCACCCGAAGGCCAGAACCTGCGTGAGCACATCATGGAAAAATATGGCTCCACGCCTGAGCAGAGCCAGCAGGCGCGTGATCGGTTGACCGCATTGGGGACTGAACTAGAGTTCACCTTCAACTTTTCCGATGACAGCCGCATGGTGAATACCTTTCAGGCGCATCAACTGTTGGATTGGGCCGAAGAGCGACAATTGCAGCATCCGCTAAAGATGGCGCTGTTTGACGCTTACTTCACCCATGGTCGGGACGTGTCGGACCCTACGATTCTGGCCGACATTGCCGGATCTGTCGGTCTGGATCAGCAGGCGGCACAACACGTGCTCAGCAGCGGTGAGCGCCAGCAGAGCGTGCGTGAAAAACAAGGGTTCTGGACCAGCCGCGGCATCTCGGGTGTGCCGTCCATGGTCTTTGGCGGCAAATACCTTGTGACCGGGGCCCAAGGCGTCGACACTTACGAACAGTTGCTGCGCCGGTGCGAGGCCGAAGCGGCCTGACGCCCCTTTTCCTGCCTGCGCGCGCCGCATATAGAGCACACCATGGAATGGATCACATCAGATGGGTTGGTCGGCTATCAGGCGGCCGTAGAGTTCATGGAAGACCGCGCCGCGCAAATCGCGGCCGGGACGGCAGATGAGTGCATCTGGCTGGTCGAGCACCCGCCCCTCTATACCGCTGGCACATCAGCAAAGATTGAGGATCTGACCGACCCCGACCGGTTCGAGGTCCACGTCAGCAAGCGCGGCGGGCAGTACACCTATCATGGCCCCGGTCAGCGAGTTGTTTATGTGATGCTGAATGTGGGTGAACGGGGCCGGGATGTGCGTAAATTCGTGCAACAGCTCGAAGAATGGGTCATTTCGGCTTTGGCTGAATTCAATGTGCGCGGTGAAATTCGCGAGGGTCGTGTCGGCGTTTGGGTCGAACGGGACGACAAACCGTTGACGGTTTCGGGCGCCAAGGCTGAAGACAAGATCGCGGCGATCGGCATTCGGTTGCGAAAATGGGTCAGTTTTCACGGCATCTCGATCAACGTTGAACCTGATCTGGAACATTTCAGCGGCATCGTGCCCTGCGGGATCGCCGAATACGGCGTAACATCCTTGGTCGATTTGGGGCTACCTGTGACGATGGATGATGTGGATCTGGCGTTGAAGCGGACGTTTGAAAAGATATTTACGAACGCATCCTGACCATCCCGCCATAGCCCCAATCAGCGCCTTCAGGCCCCAAGGGCCAAAACCTGGGCATCCTGCCCATCAAATGCGACCAAATCATCGATTGCTGCCAGAACCGCCTCGGGGCGTTCATAGATCAGGAATTGGCCTGCGTCCCTGAACAGGCGCATGGACATGTTGTCATGTTCGCCGACAAACCGCTCGGTCGCGCACGCCGGGATGACCGGATCCAGCGCGCCATGCAGATGCAGCACAGGCGTTGTCGACCCCTGAATCATGGCCAGCCAGTTGCGAACCATCAGATGCCCATCAGAGGTAAAACCCGCCGCCCCGGCCTGAGCCGCAAACCGATACCCGGCATACATCAACTCGGCCAGATCCAAACGGTCAACGACCTGCCGTTCGTGACTGCCGGGTTTATAAAGTGTGTCCATGAACTTGGGCACGTCGTCACTGTCGACCAATGCGATGCCGGCGCGCACAAAAAACGGCAGCAATGCAGGCGCGAAACGCGCAGTATAGGCCATCACACGTTGGCGGGGTGCCATTTTCGAGATCTGTTTCATCCGCAGGACCGGCCCGCCCCCGGCAACGGCAACCATCCCCTTCACTCGCCCGTGCAGGCTGCTGCACGCCACGTGCCCATGCAGGGCACCTGCCATATGGCCAAGGATGACAGGTTGCTCCAATCCCATACAGGCAATCAATTCATTGATGTGGGCCACGCCCGAGTTCAGGGCTTCTTCGGGGCTGCTTACGGTTTCGGACTGACCATATCCGGGGCGCACGGGTGCGATCACCCGATAGCCCCGAAGCGATCCCTGTGTCTGCAGATGATGGAGCGGCGCCATCCCATCCAGCATACCGTGCAGATAGATCACGGGTTGCCCATTGGGATCCCCGCACTGGAACAGCTGCATTTGCAGCCCGGTGTCCATCGAGCGCAGCTCGCTGTGCAATTCGACGGCTCCAGGGTGGCTGGCCATGCTTGGCCCTTCGCTGCCCACCAAAAAGGCCACAAGCCGGATCAGATCGACCTGCCCGGGCGCCCCGGTTTTTGACAGAACGGATTTTGCCTGGTTGCGCACGGTGTGTTCGGACCGCCCCGACAGAGCCGCCATTTCCCGCAGGCTGCGCCCTGCCATGAGGTTGCGCACGACGTCGACCTCTGCCTTGGACAGACCAAAGGAGGTAACCAGCAATTGCTCTGCCTCGCCTGTCCAGCGGTAATCCAGCCCTTCGATCACAAGGCGCGCTTCGCCGTTGTCATCAACGATTCGGGCAATCAGGTGACGGGGTGTGGCATCTGTCGTCAGAACAACCGCATCAGACCCGCCATCTGCTTGATGCGCCGCGCGGCGCAACTCTTCCAGCATGGTGACCGAACCAGCGGTCAGCCGGTCGTTCAACGCATCTATCGACGTCCGTTGATCAAAAAACGCGCCTGCGCCCTTGCCCAGGGCAATTATTCGACCGTCAGTCGTGGCCAGCAATGCAAATCCGTCGACCGAAGCAATGCGATCTTGCAGCGCTGTCCTTGGCACCTTGCGGCCAATCTGATTCAGAATATCGTGAGCACGGGCAAAATGCGCCTGCAGTTCGGGATCGATCTCCATCCCGCCCTGGACATCGCGCCCGTCCAGGTGTGAAGCAACCTGCGGTTCACTCAGGATCTGAGTGATGTGCTCCTCCCACGCCTGCATGAACGCCTCATACAGCTCAGGTCGCAGCACCGTCTCATAGATGGCCGCGATAACCTGATCCCGAGTGATCTCGCCTGCGTGCTTCAATTCTGTCCCTGCGTCTCTTTGTCGAACCAGCCGGTCCATTCCCACTAAATTAAGTGAGTACGCCAACAATTCCAGCCAAATTTGCTAACCAAAGATGATCTTTGACCCATTTGGGTCATGTCGCGCATCGGCGTCTGATGCAGATTGAACAGGCCGTTCTGTGAGTGAGTGGTACATTTTAGCAATCTGGCGAAGGCGAGCTCCGGCTTGTTTTGGCCATTTTAGGACGTTAAGCCGCCTCGGATCCCATCCCGAGGCGGCAATTCTATTTCAGATGCAATTTGTCGTTGCGCCTTGACGAAACCGGGCTCTTTTCAGGCCAGAGCCTCTCTGATCTTGTCTGCATGTTGCGCGATCAGGTCGAAATCCCCCATTTTCCCCGGTGCGCGTACCGATACGCCTTCGTGACGGGGCAAAACGTGGAAATGCAGGTGAAAAACCTCCTGCCCGCCCGCTGCCTCGTTGAACTGCTGGATGGTCACCCCATCGGCATCAAAGGCTTGCATGACAGCTTGGCTCAACTTTTGAACGGTGGCGATAACCGCTGACAGTTGCTCGGGCGACGCATCTAGTACGTTGCGGCAGGGCGTTTTGGGGATCACCAGCAGATGCCCATCCGCCCGCGGCATGATGTCCATGAACGCCAAGGTTTCCCCATCTTCGTAAACCCGGTTCGAGGGGATCTCTTCGCGCAGGATCTTTGCAAAGATATTGTCAGGATCGTATGTCATGGGTGACCTCAAATGCTGCGACTGTCCTGTTTGTTGCGCCCCAGGCGATCCAAGGTCAACCCGACAAAGGGAAAGCCGGTTCGCCCGCGGCCCCGGAAACGGCGCCTGGCGGCGGCATTTGCTCCTTTTGTTCAAGGGGGGTGCGGCTATTTATCTTGACCTAGATCAAACTCCGCCATTGAAGGCGGTCCCGCTGCACTCTAAAACCAGCAGGAATCCGCGCGGCCCGGAGAGGTCCGGCTGCGCGTGCAGTTTCAACAGGAGGCACCTAAATGGCAGACGCAGCCATTCATGGTCACGAGCATGAAGACAACCGCGGTTTCTTTACCCGCTGGTTCATGTCGACCAACCACAAAGACATCGGGATTCTCTACCTGATCGTCTCGGCCCTGGCAGGCCTGATCTCGGTCATGCTGACCGTTTATATGCGACTGGAGCTCATGGAGCCCGGCGTTCAATACATGTGCCTCGAAGGCGCCCGTTTCCTGGCAAGCGACGAAGTTTGTACGCCAAACGGTCACCTTTGGAACGTGATGATCACCTATCACGGCGTTCTGATGATGTTCTTCGTCGTCATTCCGGCACTGTTTGGTGGTTTTGGCAACTACTTCATGCCGTTGCAGATCGGTGCACCGGACATGGCGTTCCCGCGCATGAACAACCTGTCGTTCTGGCTCTACGTGGCCGGTACGTCGCTGGGTATCGCTTCGATGCTGACACCGGGCGGCAACGACCAGTTGGGCTCGGGTGTTGGCTGGGTTCTGTATCCGCCGCTGTCGACCACCGAAGGTGGCATGTCGATGGACCTCGCAATCTTCGCTGTTCACGTATCGGGCGCCTCCTCGATCCTGGGCGCGATCAACATGATCACCACCTTCCTGAACATGCGTGCCCCCGGCATGACCCTGTTCAAGGTGCCGCTGTTCTCGTGGTCGATCTTTGTCACCTCGTGGCTGATCCTGCTGTCCCTGCCGGTTCTGGCGGGCGCGATCACCATGCTGCTGATGGACCGCAACTTTGGCTTTGCGTTCTTTGATCCGGCCGGTGGCGGTGACCCGATCCTGTACCAGCACATCCTTTGGTTCTTTGGTCACCCCGAAGTGTACATCGTGATCCTGCCTGGTTTCGGCATCATCAGCCACGTCATCGCGACCTTCTCGCGCAAGCCTGTCTTCGGCTACCTGCCGATGGTCTGGGCGATCATCGCGATTGGTGTTCTGGGCTTCGTCGTTTGGGCGCACCACATGTACACCGTCGGCATGTCGCTGAACCAGCAAGCTTATTTCATGCTGGCCACAATGGTCATCGCGGTGCCCACAGGGGTCAAGGTCTTCTCGTGGATCGCCACCATGTGGGGCGGCTCGATCGAGTTCAAAACCCCGATGCTTTTCGCCTTTGGCTTCCTCTTCCTGTTCACCGTTGGTGGTGTGACCGGGGTGGTTCTGTCGCAGGCGGGCGTGGACCGGGCGTACCACGACACCTACTACGTGGTTGCGCACTTCCACTACGTGATGTCGCTGGGTGCCGTGTTTGCGATCTTTGCCGGTGTCTACTTCTACTTCGGCAAGATGTCGGGCCGTCAGTATTCCGAGTTCTGGGGCAAGATCCACTTCTGGATGTTCTTCATCGGTGCAAACCTGACGTTCTTCCCGCAGCACTTCCTGGGTCGTCAGGGCATGCCGCGTCGTTACATCGACTATCCGGAAGCCTTCGCCTATTGGAACAAGATCTCGTCCTATGGCGCGTTCATCTCGTTCGCTTCGTTCCTGCTGTTCTTCGGCATCATGTTCTTCGCGCTGACACGCGGAGCACGTATCACCCAGAACAACTACTGGAACGAATATGCCGACACGCTGGAGTGGACCCTGCCGTCGCCTCCGCCGGAGCACACCTTCGAGATCCTGCCCAAGCAGGAAGACTGGGACAAGAGCCCCGCGCACTGACCCAAAGCATAAAACACCAAAAGCCCCGGCATAGCGTCCGGGGCTTTTTTTTACAAACGAGGGGCAGGGCATTGCAGCAAAGTCGCAGATTTACTTGTTTGTTTGCGCAATGGAAAATTTGAATTGAGTTTAATTCAATTGTAAGATTTGTCTCACTCAGACAGTTAAAGATTTAGAGGCAATTTCATGACGTCGACCTGGAGCGTTTACTCCATGGTAAAAGACAGACGATCGGTGCTTGACCGCTTTGTCCAGCACCACCTGTCGATTGGAGCAAGCTACGTCCACTTGTTTTTTGACGACCCGGACGATCCACAATACGCGCATTTCGCCAATCAGCCCGGTGTCATAGCAGTACGATGTGACGCGTCCCATTGGGCAGACAACATGATACGTCGCCCACGCTTGCAAGAAAAAAGGCAGTTGGCAAATGGCCAGCTTGCCTACGACAAGTGCTTGACTGATTGGCAAGCACATGTGGACTCGGACGAGCTGCTTGTCCCTGGAAATCAGAGCAATATGCGTGAGCTGCTTTGGCAGGTCGACCCGAACTGTCCTGCCGCCTTGTTTGAACCCATTGAACCGCTGCATGGCAAAAAGAACGAATACGGGCACACACCGTTTCGTCGCTCGGTCCAAGATCTGAATCGACGCCAACGCCATCGTTTGTACGGCGACGACAACATGTTTTTGCGCCGCGGATTGCTGGGGCATTTTCATGGCAAGTCCATGCTGCGCAGCGGTCTGAAAGGGTGGAGCCACGGCATTCATGTCCCCCTGCCCCCTGCCGACGCCGAATTGCTCATTCATCCTATGGAAACCTCGCGATTGGCGCATATGCATTGCGAGGACAAGGGCGACTGGATTGCGCGAACACAACGCAGAACAAGTGATGCGCGGCGCGCCCTGTCCATGGGCAAATACGGTTTGGTCGACAAGCTCCATCAGCACCATGACGACCCGGATCAACGTCTGTCCACCGAGCAGCTTCTGTCCGACCTGTTTGATCGGGTCAATTGCCTGTCTGACACGCTCAAGTGGCGATTGGAACGGTTCGGCCTGCTCGAGTACCACTCGATCCCGCCACTGCCGAAGACATAAGAGAAAGCCGTTCAAGATGGTCAACAGTTGGAGTGTTTTTTCGCAAGTCAGAGAAACCCGGCCCGTTCTCGAGCGGTTCGTCAATCACCACCTGGAGCTGGGAGCCAGCTATGTGCACCTGTTCTTTGATGATCCCGACGATCCCTCTTTTGCACATTTTGCGCTCCAACCAGGGGTGATCGCGGAACGCTGCGGACCGCAGTATTGGGACGGGTTGAACCGCCGCCGCCCGCCTTATGTTGAACGACGTCAAATCTTGAACGGACGTCGCGCATATGAACAATGCCTGACCGATTGGCAGGCCCATGTGGACGCCGATGAACTGATTGTCAGCAACGCGGTTCCACTGGGCGATGCGCTGTCTCGGGTACCAAACGGATATCAGACAGCGCACATGCGCACCATCGAACCGATGCAATCTGATGTACACCCCACGGTGCCATTCAGACTGCCTATCGTGCACCTGAAATTCCGGACGCGCCAGCATATCTATGGGCCCGATCTGGCGCATTTCAAAAGCGGTGTGTTCGGCCACTATCAAGGGAAATCCTTCTTGCGCAGTGGATTGCCCGGCTGGGGGCATGGTATTCACTTTCCCCGCCCGACCGAAGACGTGACGAATGTCATCTTGAGAATGACCGATGTCAGAGTGGCCCACATGCATTGCGAAAACCGAGAACTCTGGGCGGACCGGACACTCGGAAAGATCAGGCATCCGCAATACAATATGCGTACAGGCGGTTTTACCTACCCGTTGCCAAGTTTGCAGACCGATACGCCTGCCGAGCAAATCCCCGACACGATCTTGCGTGATGAGCTTTTGAGCTTCTTTGACCGGATGAACGTCTTGTCGCCCGATTTGCAGCGGCGGTTGGAACCTTACAATTTGCTCGAATTCCACAATGTCAAAGTTATGGCTTGAATAATTTTGACCCGGCCCAGGGCACGACCTAGGTACAGCGCATGCCGTATGACTGGACAAACTCCAAGGACCATTCGCAAACGCTGCGCCTGTGGCCACACAATTCGCTCCCACCTCGGGGGGCGGCGGCATGGGTATTGTCAATCTTTGGCTTCGCCCTGATCCCCTTGTTTACGATGCTGGGCTCGGTCCTGCTGTGGGGACTGTTGCCTTTTGTATTGCTAGCCGTTGGGGGCATGTGGTGGGCGATCGAGGTCAACTATCGCCAACGTCGCATCCTTGAGGTTCTGACACTGTCCGACGATCACGCGCATCTGATCCGCCACAACCCGAATGGAGGTCACCAGGAATGGGCCTGCAATCGCTACTGGGCCCAGATCGAGATGCATCCCGATGGCGGCCCAGTGCCGAATTACGTCACTCTCAAAGGATCGGGGCGCGAGGTTGAGATCGGCGCCTTTCTGTCAGAAAACGAACGTCTCGCGCTTTATGATGAGTTGTCGGTCAAGTTGCGCCCGTAAGCGTCAGCACTGTCCGCCAGAAGCCGCACAGAGCTGGTCCTTGACCATAGGACCCACTTTGCCGAAATCCATCTGACCGGTATAGCGGCCCTTGAGCTCGCCCATGACCTTGCCCATGTCCCGGATCGAGGCCGCGCCAGTGACAGTGATCGCCTCGGAAATGGCTTTGGTCACTTCGCCATCGTTCAGCGCTTTGGGCAGGAATTCCGAGATGATCTCGACCTCCTGTTGCTCGCGCTCGGCCAGATCCAATCGCCCGCCCTCTTCATAGGCGCGCGCGCTTTCCTGGCGCTGCTTGGTCATTTTCCCAAGAATGGCAAGGACTTCAGCGTCGCTGATGCAGCTCGCCTCCTCACCGCCCACCGTGCGCGCAGCAATATCCTTGTCCTTGATCGCAGCATTGATCAGGCGCAGGGTCGACAGCCGTTGGGCCGCCTTGTCCTTCATCGCCTGTTTCAGGGCTGCATTGACGCGAGATCTCAGATCCATTTTCTGGTCCATCCCCATGGAAACACAAGACCCCGACCATACCGAAAGAAAAACCCTGGCACAACAGGAGGCCAATCCACCTAAGTTATTGAAAAATAACAATAGCCCAAAAATTGATTACCCTTGCCACACCCTTGACCCAGCGGCGTATCCCTCTTAGGTATGCGCCGGTTTACCCTGCAGGAGAGTCGCGCCATGACACAGTCCGCCCCGTCCAAGCCAACCGCATGTCTGGCCTTGGCAGATGGAACCCTTTTCTACGGTGTGGGATTTGGCGCTAAAGGGCGAACCACGGCCGAGCTGTGCTTTAACACGGCGATGACCGGCTATCAGGAAATCATGACCGACCCGTCCTATGCAGGGCAGATCGTGACCTTTACCTTCCCTCACATCGGCAACGTCGGCGTCACACCCGAAGATGACGAAACCGCAGATCCGGTGGCGGCAGGCATGGTGGTAAAATGGGACCCGACGCTGGCGTCGAACTGGCGCGCGACCGAAGAGTTGAAAACCTGGCTCGAGCGCCGTGGCCGGATCGCCATCGGCGGCATTGATACGCGCCGCCTGACCCGCGCCATCCGCCAGCAGGGCGCACCGCATGTGGCGCTGGCGCATGACCCCGAAGGCAACTTTGACATCGAGGCTCTGGTCGCGGCCGCGCGCGGCTTTGCCGGTCTGGAAGGCATGGATCTGGCCAAGGAAGTCACCTGCGCCCAAAGCTATCGCTGGGACGAGATGCGGTGGGCTTGGCCTGACGGCTATCCCAAGCAGGATGCCCCTCGTCACAAGGTTGTAGCACTGGACTATGGCGCAAAGCGCAACATCCTGCGTTGCCTGGCAAGTGCCGGTTGCGACGTGACCGTCCTGCCCGCGACCGCCACCGCAGCCGAAGTGCTGGCCCACAACCCCGACGGCGTGTTCCTGTCGAATGGCCCGGGTGACCCAGCTGCCACTGGCGAGTATGCCGTGCCGATGATCAAGGAAATCTTGGACACCACCGAACTTCCCGTGTTCGGCATTTGCCTTGGCCACCAGATGCTGGCGCTGGCCTTGGGTGGTCAGACCGTCAAGATGAACCACGGCCACCATGGCGCCAACCATCCCGTAAAGGATCTGGACACTGGCAAGGTCGAAATCACCTCTATGAACCACGGTTTTGCGGTCGATGCCCAAAGCCTGCCTGCGGGCGTGGTCGAAACCCACAAGTCTCTGTTTGACGGCTCGAACTGCGGCATCCGCATGACGGATCGCCCGGTGTATTCGGTACAATACCACCCCGAAGCTTCGCCCGGCCCGCAAGACAGCTTCTACCTGTTCGAGCGCTTCTCGGCTGCGATGGACGAGCAAAAATCCAACGCTTAAGTTGACTTAGTTAACACTCTGTTAACCTTATGATTGCAAACCTGACCCGGTGCTAGACATCGGGCGGGCTGCATGAGTGAGCAACTGTTACGACTAACCGCCGCTGCGCCGGCGACACACGAGCTGCAGCCAAATTTGCCGCTCGGTCGGTATCTTGTGCGCAACGGTGTGATCTCGCAGGATCAATTGGTCCGCGCGCTTCAGATGCAGCTCCAGCTGAACGCCCCCATTGGAGAAATTCTGGTCGCCGAAGGCTGGGCCGCACCGGGCGATATCCTGAACGCCCTCGCCTTGCAGAACGGCGTGCAGGTTGCAGATCTGGCTGAAAGCCCCCCGAATCCCGTTCTGTGCGAATTGCAGACCAGTCAATTCTGGCTGCGCCACAACGCCATTCCCTGGATGCAGCTTGGGCCCATGGTCTTGATTGCCACCTCTCGCCCGGATCAATTCGACATGATCCGCGATGCATTTGACGGCACCGGGGTCATGGTTCTGCCAGCTCTCGCCAGTGAATCACAGATCGACGATGCCCTTGCCAAGCAATTCGCTCGCACGCTGGCAGTCGCCGCGGAAACGCGGGTCCAACCCTATTACAGCTGCCGCAACTGGCGCATTACCCAACGTTTGCCCGCAATCCTGGCCACGCTGTGTGTCACCGCACTCGCCATTGCTGCACCAACGTGGGCCCTGACAGCGCTGTTTCTGGTTGCGGTGTTGACGCTGGCAATGTTTGCCACGCTCAAGGTCACGGCCTTTGTCACCCACCTGCTGGACCATTCCCATCTGACCGCACCAAGGCCCAAGTGTCACCCCGGTACGGTCGGGTTCAAATACCCCAAAGTGTCGGTCCTTGTACCGCTCTTCAAAGAACGCGAGATCGCCTCGGCTTTGATCCGCAGGCTCGGCCGCCTGACTTATCCCAAGGCCCTGCTCGACGTGGTGCTGGTACTCGAGGAAGAAGACGACGTGACACGCCAGACCGTGGCTGAAACCGACCTGCCTGCCTGGATCCGCGTGATCGAAGTGCCCGCACACACGGGGTTGACCACGAAACCACGGGCGATGAATTACGCGCTGGATTTCTGCCGCGGCGACATCATCGGTGTCTGGGACGCCGAAGACGCCCCAATGGCGGATCAGATCGAACATGTGGTCAGCCGCTTTGCGCAAACTGCTGATGACGTGGTTTGCCTGCAGGGCATTCTGGATTACTACAACCCCCGCAGCAGCTGGCGCGCGCGCTGTTTCACCATCGAATACTCCAGCTGGTTTCGTATCATCCTGCCCGGTATTGCGCGCATGGGGCTGGTTGTTCCGCTTGGGGGCACGACGCTGTTCTTTAAACGCGATGCGCTGGAAAAGCTGGGGGGCTGGGACGCGCATAATGTGACCGAAGACGCGGATCTGGGTGTACGCCTGTGCCGCGCCGGATACCGGACCGAACTGATCGATACGGTCACCTATGAAGAGGCCAATTTCCGCGCCTGGCCTTGGGTGAAGCAGCGTTCGCGCTGGCTCAAGGGATTCATGGTCACCTACCTTGTACACATGCGCTCACCCCGACAGCTATGGCGAGATCTGGGCGCGCGTCGGTTTCTTGGGGTCCAGGCGTTTTTCCTGGGCACATTCGGTCAATTCCTGCTGGCGCCGGTGCTTTGGTCCTTTTGGCTGATCCTCTTGGGGTTCAATCATCCGATCCAATCGGTGCTGCCAGCATGGGTCATCAACGCAAGCGTCGGCCTTTTCGTTGCCACTGAACTTTTGGCTCTGGCCGTCGGGCTGACATCCGTATCGCGTCGAGAGCGTCGGTTCCTGATGCCCTGGGTGCCGACAATGATCCTGTATTTCCCGTTGGGCGTTGTTGCAGCCTACAAGGCGCTCTATGAACTCGCCGTGGCACCGTTCTTTTGGGACAAAACGCAACATGGCCACGCCGACGAAGAACAGACGCCAAATTAGCCCTAACTGCGTTCGCGAATATCCGCGTCCTGTTTGAGCCGGGTCATGAACGCGATCGAAATGTGGTCTTTGAGCGCCGCCTCAGCCGCATCTTCGTCCCGCGCCTCAATGGCGTCGACGATGCCATTGTGTTCGCTCTGCGCAATTTCACCCCGGCCCTGAACCGCCAGCGAGGTCGTCGCCATCAACGCCATGGTGCGATGCACCAGATCCAACTGCTGCACCAGATAGCGGTTGTGCGAGGCCAGGTGGATTTGCACGTGAAAACGACGATTGGCACGGCTGAGCGCCTGTGGATCCCCCACCAGCGCATCATCGGCGATCACCATATCCCGCAGGACCTTGATCTCTTCCTCGGTGGCATGGCGCGCCGCAAGCCGCGCCGCCAACCCCTCCAACTCGCGTCGCACCTGATAAAGTTCGGACATCTGGTTGTGATCCAGCGAGGCCACGATCAGCGACCGCCCGTCACGTTCAAGCAGCGATTGCGTTTCAAGCCGTTGCAGCGCCTCGCGGATCGGGGTGCGCGACACGCCAAAGCGCTCGGCCAGATCGCTTTCGACCAACCTGTCACCGGGTTTGTAAACCCCGACATCAATCGCCTCGAGGATCAGGTGATAGGCGTCTTTCTGCGAATGCCGTTGGCTCATTTGGTCTCTGGACCTCCCTTGTGTCGGATATGTCTATCCCTGTGGACACACCGCAATCAAGTCTTGCCGTTGATTGCCCGTCTCAGCTGTCCTAGATAGCGGGACATGGTCAAAGACGCGTTCACAGAAGTTTCCCAATGGGTGTTCGATCTGGACAACACCCTATACCCGCCTCAAATGGGATTGTTCGATCAAATCGAAGTAAAGATGACGGAATACGTCATGACTCAGCTTGGCGTGTCCCGGGCCGAGGCCGACCGTCTGCGCTCGCACTATTGGCGCGAGCATGGCACGACGCTGGCTGGCCTCATGCGCGAACACGACATCGACCCCGCCCCCTATCTGGTTGCAGTGCACGATGTGGACATGACCCACATGACCCCCACCCCCGGCCTGGCCGACTGTATCCGCGCCCTGCCCGGTCGCCGCATCGTCTATACCAACGGCTCGGCGCCTTATGCCGAGCGGGTTCTGGCCGCGCGGGGGTTGAGCGGGCTTTTTGATGCGATCTATGGGGTCGAGGATGCGGGTTTTCGCCCCAAGCCGGAACGCGCCGCATTTGAGCAGGTGTTTGACCGTGACGGCATCACGCCCACACGGGCGGCGATGTTCGAGGATGACCCACGAAATCTGGCTGCGCCGCACGCCATGGGCATGCGCACGATCCTGGTCGCGCCCGAGCGCCATGACGGTGACCACATCCACCACCAAACCGTTGATCTTAAATCGTTTCTTGACCTTCTGAACTAGCCCGTCAACTGCGACGAAAACGCACCTAAAAGATGCATCTTTGACCCCATATATGCCGGTCATATCCACATCACACAGGAGCGTTTTCCATGGCCGCAATCGACATGCCCCCCCGCCTTCCATTCTGGCAGCGCGCGGTGTTTTCGGTGCCAATCTTTGGCCGAATGGCGCGCGAAGTGGCTTACGGCGACGAGGAAAACCTGCTTTACGCCGCAATCGCGTTCATCTGCGGCTGGGGCTGTTCGATCATGCTCTTTGGCTTGCCCGGTCTCTATCTACCCGCCTTGGCGCTGGTGCCGGTGATGTTCCTGGTGCTGATCGTCATCTCGCGGGGATGACAAAGGACAGGATGTCGCTTGGCCTTGCCCCCCTATCAGCACTAAGTTGCGCCTAAGAAAATGAGGCGCACCATGACTGACACCTGCGACATCCTGATTTCCGGCGGCGGCATTGCGGGCCTGACTGCGGCGGCGGCCTTTGGCCACGCAGGGTTCAGCGTTATCTGCGTCGACCCTGCGCCGCCCATCACCGAGCGGGACGTTGACGGCTCGGACATGCGCACGACGGCCTTTCTGCAACCGGCGCAGACCCTTCTGGACACTTGCGGCCTGTGGGCACGCCTGTCGGACCACGCTGCACCTTTGCAGATCATGCGCATCGTGGATGCGGGCGGAGAGTTGCCAGAGCCGCGCATCGTGCGGGACTTCAACGCCGCCGACATCTCGGACAAGCCCTTTGGCTGGAACCTGCCCAACTGGCTGTTGCGCCGAGAGATGGTGGCGCGTCTGGCAGAACTGCCAAACGTAGATTTCCGTCCCGGCACAGGCACGTCCGGCCTGTTCACCCGCACGGGCGAGGCCCGCGTGACCTTGACCGACGGCACCCGCGTCCGCTGCAAACTGGTACTGGCCGCTGATGGCCGCAACTCGCCCATGCGCGAGGCTGCAGGGATTGGCGTCAACACCATCCGCTATGGTCAAAAGGCGCTGGCGTTTGCCGTGACACACCCGATTTCGCACCAGAACGTTTCGACCGAAATCCACCGTTCAGGCGGCCCGTTCACGCTGGTCCCCCTGCCTGACTGGCAAGGCTCGCCGTCGTCTGCCATCGTCTGGATGGAACGCGGTGCAACCGCGCAAGAGTTGCTGGCGATGGAGCCCGAGGCGTTCGAGGCCGCGATGACCGAACGGTCCTGTGGCCTTTTTGGTCCGCTGAAACTCGCCTCGCGCCGCACCATCTGGCCCATCATCAGCCAATCGGCCGAGCATTTGAGCGGTGAACGCGTGGCGCTGATGGCCGAAGCCGCCCATGTGGTGCCCCCCATCGGCGCGCAGGGGCTGAACATGTCGCTGGGTGATCTGGGGACCCTGTTGGAGCTGGCACAAGCCCGCCCCGAGGGGTTGGGCGATGCTCAGATGCTCGAGGCCTATCACAAGGCCCGCCACAATGAGATCGCGTTGCGCGTCAAGGGCATCGACCTTTTGAACCGCGCCTCGATGGTGGAAACCCGCGCGCTGCGTGACGTGCGGGCCGCCGGGCTGAATGCGCTGTATTCGCTGGCACCTGTGCGCAAGACCTTGATGCAGATGGGCCTGGGCGTCCGGTGAACCGCCTGATGGCCCTTCTGCGCGGCCATTGGCAGCTGATTTTTTTGACGACGCTGTTGTTCGCCCTTTGGCAAACGCCGGTGGTGGCACCGCTCAAGATCCTGATCGTTTATCTGCACGAACTTTCGCATGTCATCGCGATCCTGGCCACGGGCGGTTCGGTTGAAAGCCTGACGGTCAACGCGAGCGAAGGCGGGTTGGTCATCTCACGCGGCGGCAACCGTTTCCTGAGCCTCAGCGCTGGCTACCTCGGCTCGCTCCTCCTCGGCGCTCTGCTCTTTGTAGCCGCCGTTCGAACACAGGCTGATCGCGCCATCTTGGGCGTTCTGGGCGGGATCATCCTGCTGACCACCGTGTTTTACAGTCGAGAGCCGTTTGCCGTGGGGTTCGGCCTGATCACAGGCCTTGGCATGCTCGCCATCGCACGCTTTCTACCGCGCGATTACAGTGATCTGATCCTGCGCGTTATTGGCCTGGCGAGCATGATCTACGTGCCTTACGACATCTTCAGCGATACGATCCAACGCTCGAATCTGCGATCCGACGCCCGCATGCTGGCCGAAGAATTCGGTGGTGCCACAGTGATGTGGGGGGCTTTATGGATCGTGCTCAGCCTGGGCGTGCTTGCCCTGTGCCTGCGCTACGGATTGGGGGCGGACAGCAACATCCGCCCCGCAAACAAGTCGCGTTACAGAACCTGATCCAACGCGCGTTTCAGGCGCCCGATGGTGCCGTCGACATCATAAAGTTTGTCGAGACCAAAGAGGCCTAGGCGGAAGGTGCTGAAGTCCGCAGGCTCGTCACATTGCAGCGGCACACCGGCCGCAATCTGCATGCCCAAGGCGGCGAACTTCTTGCCGTTCTGCACCTCAGGGTCGCTGGTATAGCTGACCACCACACCCGGCGCACCAAAGCCGTCGGCGGCGACCGAAACGATGCCCTTCTCGGCCAACATCGCACGCACACCGTCGCCAAGCGCCCACTGCGCATCGCGCAGCTTGTCAAAGCCATAGTCGCGGGTTTCGACCATCGTGTCACGGAACGCGCGCAGCGCATCGGTGGGCATGGTCGCGTGATAGGCATGGCCGCCATTTTCATAGGCCTGCATGATCTGGCGCCATTTTTTCAGGTCGATGGCAAAGCTGTCCGATGTCGTCTCTTCCAACCGCTGCTCGGCGCGCTCTGACAGCATCACCAGACCGGCGCAGGGTGACGCGCTCCACCCCTTTTGCGGGGCCGAGATCAAGACGTCGACGCCGGTCGCCTTCATGTCGATCCAGGCGCAGCCGCTGGCGATGCAGTCCAGCACCATCAGCGCCCCCACCTCATGCGCGGCAGCGGCCGTCGCGGTCACATAGTCATCGGGCAGGATGACACCCGCAGCGGTTTCCACATGCGGCGCAAAGACGATATCCGGCTTCTGCTCGCGGATCGCGGCGACAACCTCGTCAATCGGGGCCGGAGTGAACGGCGACGGGCTGGAATTGCCGGTCTGGCGCGCCTTCATCACCTGGGTGCTGGCGGTCAGATCGCCGGTCTCAAAGATCTGGCTCCAACGATAGGAAAACCAGCCGTTGCGCACGACCAGAACATTGGCCCCGCGCGCAAACTGGCGGGCCACAGCCTCCATCCCATAGGTGCCGCCACCCGGAATCACAGCCACGCCATGGGCGCCATAGACATCTTTCAGCATGTCCGAGATGTCGCGCATCACACCCTGAAAGGTGGCAGACATGTGGTTCAGGGACCGGTCGGTGAAAACCACCGAAAACTCTTCGAGCCCGTTGGGATCGACGGTATCAAGCAAGGCAGGCATGGGCGGTGTCCTTTTGTTCAAGTCGCAGGAACCTTGCCGCCCCAATTCCACCACGTAAAGCGCCAAACCGACACAGATCGACTTAGAAACCGACGCCTCTCCTTCCTCTTGCAGAAAATATCCCGGGGGTTTGGGGGCAGAGCCCCCATCCCAGTGTCACAAAATGCCCGGCAGGTTCAGATCATGCTCCCGCGCGCAATCCTTGGCGATGTCATAGCCCGCATCCGCGTGGCGCATCACACCGGTGGCCGGATCATTCCACAGGACATTGGCGATCCGACGATCCGCGTCCTCACTCCCATCGCAACAGATCACCATGCCCGAATGCTGGCTGAACCCCATGCCGACGCCACCACCGTGATGCAGCGACACCCAGGTCGCGCCCGAGGCGGTGTTGAGCAGCGCATTCAGCAACGGCCAGTCCGACACAGCATCCGAGCCGTCCATCATCGCCTCGGTCTCGCGGTTGGGCGAGGCTACCGAGCCGCTGTCGAGGTGATCGCGTCCGATGACAACCGGCGCTTTCAGCTCGCCATTGCGCACCATCTCGTTGAACGCCAGCCCCGCCTTGTGACGATCGCCCAGACCGATCCAGCAGATGCGCGCAGGCAAGCCCTGGAACGCAATCCGCTCTTGCGCCATGTCGAGCCAGCGATGCAGATGCTCGTTCTCGGGGAAGAGCTCCTTCATCTTGGCGTCGGTCTTGTAGATATCCTCGGGGTCGCCGGACAGCGCGCACCAGCGGAACGGGCCGATACCCTTGCAGAACAGCGGGCGGATATAGGCGGGCACAAAGCCGGGGAAGTCGAACGCGTTCTCAAACCCCTCGTCCAGGGCCACCTGACGAATGTTGTTGCCATAGTCCAGCGTAGGCACACCGGCGTTCCAGAAGTCTACCATGGCCTCGACATGCACCTTCATCGACGCGCGCGCCGCCGCTTCGACGGCCTTGGGGTCGCTTTCGCGTTTGGCGCGCCATTCGCCCATGGTCCAGCCCTGCGGCAGGTAGCCGTTGATCGGGTCGTGGGCCGAGGTCTGGTCGGTCACGATATCAGGACGCGTACCGCCAGCTTTCATCCGGCGCACCAGTTCTGGGAAGACATCCGCAGCATTGCCCAACAGGCCAACGGACTTGGCTTCGCCCGCAGCCGTCCAGCGCTCGATCATCTCAAGCGCCTCATCCAGAGTCTCAGCTTTCTCGTCCAGGTATTTGGTGCGCAACCGGAAATCGATGGAATCCGGGTTGCATTCCACGGCCAGACAGCAGGCTCCGGCGAACACAGCGGCCAGCGGCTGCGCGCCGCCCATGCCGCCCAATCCGCCAGTCAGGATCCACTTGCCCGTCAGGTCCCCATCAAAGTGCTGGCGCCCGGCCTCGGCAAAGGTCTCGTATGTACCCTGCACGATGCCTTGGGTGCCGATGTAGATCCACGAACCAGCCGTCATCTGGCCGTACATCGCCAGACCTTTCTTATCGAGCTCATTGAAGTGATCCCAATTGGCCCAGTGCGGCACCAGGTTCGAGTTTGCAATCAGCACTCGCGGCGCATCTGAATGGGTGCGAAACACACCCACCGGCTTACCGGATTGCACCAGAAGCGTCTGATCTTCTTCCAGATCCTTCAGGTTGGCGACGATCTTGTCGAAATCTTCCCAGGTCCGCGCAGCACGGCCAATGCCGCCGTAGACCACCAGCTCGTGCGGGTTTTCAGCCACATCAGGGTGCAGGTTGTTCATCAGCATCCGCATCGGCGCCTCGGTCATCCAGGACTTTGCCGTGATCTCGGGGCCAGTGGGCGGAAAGACGTCGCGAGAGTTTTTGCGGGGATCGGTCATACGGGGCTCCATTGTTTGAGCATGGTCAGAATATCGGTGAGATGGGCGCGCAGGGCATCCGCTTTGGCAGGCAAGTAATCCCAGGGCGCGACCTCGGTCATGTAGGTGGATTGCGCCAGTTCCATCTGGATCGCGTGCAGGTTTTCCGCCGGGCGACCATAGTGGCGCGTGGTCCAACCACCCTTGAAGCGACCATTTAGGATATGCGTGTAACCCTCTGCATTTCTGCAGATTTCATAGGTTTCATTTTCGATCCCAGGCGCGCAGGTTTCACCCAGATTGGTGCCGATGTTGAAATCGGGCAGCACGTCGTCGAACAGGAACGGGATGTGCGACCGGATCGAGTGGCAGTCGTAGAGCACCGCAAACCCGTGAATGTCCTTCACGCGCTGCAACTCTGCCTCAAGCGCCGCATGATACGGCGCATGATAGCTGTCGCGGCGACGGGTGATCTCAGCTTCATCCGGCGCCATCCCTTCGCGGTAGATTGGCAAACCGTCGAAATCTGTGGTCGGGCACAAGGTTGTGGTGTTCTGCCCCGGATAAAGGCTCACGCCCGCAGGGTCGCGGTTCACGTCGATCACATAACGGTGCACCGGCGTGCGCACGGTGGTGATGTTTTCGACCAACCCGGCATAGAGATCATGGATATGCCAATCGGTGTCGGCCAACGCCTGGCCGGTCTCGTTCAGCGTCTCCCAGATCTCGGGCGGCACATCCGTCCCGGTGTGCGGCAGGCCCAGAACCAGCGGGCTGTTGCCTTGGGTAACCTCGATCATGCGGGCACCTCAAGGCCTGCGACCCCAGCCAGTTCGCCAGAGCGGACCATGGCGGATGCAGCCTCGATATCGGGTGCCAGATAGCGGTCCTCGGCCAAAGTTGGGACGGTGTCGCGCAAATGGGCTATCACCGCTTGCAGACCGGTTGAGGTGACCAACGGCGCGCGGGCCTCGACGCCCTGAGCCGCACAAAGCAACTCGACCCCCAAGATCACTGACAGGTTGTCGTTCATCCGGCGCAGACGCAGCGCACCATGGGCGGCCATGGACACGTGGTCCTCTTGATTGGCCGAGGTGGGCGTGGAATCAGTCACACAAGGGTTGGCCAAGTGCTTGTTTTCACTCATCAAGGCCGCTGTTGTAACCTCGGCAATCATGAAGCCCGAGTTCAGACCCGGATCAGGGGTCAGGAAGGGCGGCAGATCGTAGCTGAGCGTTGGATCGACCATCAGCGCCACCCGGCGTTGTGCAATCGCGCCGATCTCGGCCACGGCCAGTGCGATCTGATCCGCCGCAAAGCCCACGTATTCAGCATGGAAGTTGCCGCCCGAAACGATCCGTCCCTCGTTCACCAGTACAAGCGGGTTGTCGGTGACGGCGTTGGCTTCGATCTCCAGCGTTTTGGCGGCCATGCGCAGCACGTCCAGCGCGGCGCCAACAACCTGCGGCTGGCAACGGATGCAATACGGGTCCTGCACGCGAGTATCGTCCTCGCGGTGGCTTTCGCGGATCTCAGAGCCGTCCATCAGCGTTCGCATCCCCTGCGCCACATCAATCTGACCGGCATGGCCGCGCAGGGTGTGGATGTCGGCCAACAAGGGCGCAGTCGAGCCCATGATCGCATCCGTCGACAGCGAGGCGATCGTCATCGAGGCTTCGACCATGCGCCAGGCATCAAACAGGCCAGCCAGAGCGTTGGCGGTGGAAAACTGCGTGCCGTTGATCAAGCCCAGCCCCTCTTTCGGGCCAAGCACAACCGGGGTCAGGCCCGCTTGGGCCAAGGCGTCAGCCGCAGGCATCCGCGCGCCCCGAAAAGTCGCCTCGCCCGCACCGATCATAGCAGCCGCCATATGCGCCAGTGGTGCCAGATCACCGGAGGCCCCGACCGAACCCTGTTCCGGGATCACAGGCGTCACGCCCGCCTCGAGCATCGCCTCGATCAGCGCGATCACCTCCCACCGAACGCCAGATGCACCGCGCCCCAGCGACAGCAACTTGAGCACCATCATCAGGCGTGTGCGATCCTCGGCCAAGGGCTGACCGACGCCACAGCAATGCGACAGGATCAGATTACGTTGCAGGGTCGCGGTATCTTCGGGCGCGATCTTTTTGCTGGCCAGCTTTCCAAAGCCAGTGTTGATGCCATAGACCGCCGCCTCGCCAGCGGCAGCATCGGCCACCATCTGTGCGGCCACCTCGACAGCCGGGCGCGCCGAAGCGTCCAGTTTGGCGGGTGCCATATTTCGGTAAATCTCGCGCAGCGTGGCCAGGTTCACGGCCCCGGGGGTGAGAGAAATCATGCAGTATCTCCGTTAAGACGTTCGTGGAGAGGGTTGAATCCAATGCGATAAGACAGCTCGGCAGGCGTCTGAACATCCCAGATCGCGAAATCCGCAACAAACCCTTCACGCAACTGACCCCGGTCGGACAAGCCAAGTGCCTTGGCGCCGTTGCGGGTCACACCTGTCAGCGCCTCGAGCGGCGTCATTCGAAAGAGCGTGCAGGCCATGTTCATCGTCAACAGCAGTGAGGTCAACGGTGAGGAACCGGGGTTGCAGTCAGTCGCCAGAGCCATCGGCACGCCATGGGCGCGGAAATGATCGATGGGGGGAGCTTGCGTCTCGCGGATCGTGTAGAAAGCGCCGGGCAGGATTACCGCAACCGACCCGCTGTTGGCCATCGCTCGCGCGTCATCTTCTGTCGCGTATTCCACATGATCCACCGACAGTGCGTCGTAGCGGGCCGCCAATTGTGTACCGCCCAGATGGCTCAGCTGTTCGGCGTGCAGCTTGACAGGCAAGCCCAGCTCTTGGGCCACTTTGAACACCTGCTCGATCTGATCCGGCTGAAACGCGATCCCTTCGCAGAACCCGTCGACCGCATCCACCAGCCCCTCGGCGTGGGCCGCGCGCAGGGCGGGAATGCAGACGTCATCGATATAGGCGCCATCACGGCCTGAGTATTCGGCAGGCGTGGCATGGGCACCCAAAAAGGTCGTTTTGATCAGCACCGGGCGCAGCTCTTGCAGCCGGCGCGCAGCACGCAGCATGTTCAGTTCAGTCTCAAGATCCAGTCCATAGCCGGATTTGACCTCGACCACGCTCACACCCTCGGCCAACAGCGCATCCAGACGCGGCAACGCAAGCCGCACCAGCTCGTCGACGCTGGCTGTGCGCGTGGCAGTGACGGTCGAGACAATGCCCCCCCCGGCCCGCGCGACCTCTTCGTAGCTTGCACCATTGAGGCGCATCTCGAACTCCATTGCGCGATCACCGCCAAAGACGATGTGCGTATGACAATCGATAAAGGACGGCGTCACCAGCCGCCCATCGGCATCGCGGCGGGGCAAATCTGCGTAATCTTCGGGCAGGTTCTCTCCGATCCAGGCGATTCGACCATCCCGCACAGCCACGGCACCCTGAATCAGCCCGTAACCCTCTGAGTTTTCGTCCATTGTCGCCAGTTGGGCGTTCAACAGCACATAATTGAATTTGTCGCTCATCAGCGTCCACTTCTCTCTTGATGCGGCGAAACGTATGGGATTATAAATCTTATGTCTATACATATGAGGAAGCGATGCAGAGAATTTTCGCGAACCGCGCCCGCACCCCCGATGGCTGGCTAAGCGACGTTGTTGTGACGGTTGAAGAGGGTCGGATTGCGTCGATTGAAGCGGGCCGATCCCCGCAAGCCCATGACACGCGCGTGGACGTTTTGCTGCCCTCGCTGGGGAACTCGCATTCGCATTCGTTCCAACGCGCCATGGCGGGCATGACCGAGGTACGCGCGGCCGGGAAAGACAGCTTCTGGACCTGGCGCACGCTGATGTACCGTTTCATGGAGCACATCACGCCCGAACAGTACGAGGCCATCGCCGCCTTGGTGTTCATGGAGATGCTCGAGGCGGGCTATGCTTCGGTCGGGGAATTCCACTATGTCCACCACCAGCCCGGCGGCGCGCGGTTTGACACGATGACGGAACTGAGCGACCGCGTGTTTGCTGCCGCCAACGCCACAGGCATCGGCCTGACCCATTTGCCCGTTCTCTACACCTATGGTGGTGCGGGGGCGCAGCCCCTGAGCGGTGGCCAGCTGCGGTTCGGCAATACAGTGGACAGTTTTGCCGAACTGGTGACACAAGCCCGCGCCCATGCCGCACGCAACCTGCCGCACGATGCCCGCGTGGGCATTGCGCCGCATTCGCTGCGCGCCACCTCTCCCTCGGATCTGGCCGAGGCCTTGTCACTACAGGATCAGAACCCGGTTCACATCCACATCTCGGAACAACCCAAGGAAGTGGCCGACATTCAGGATTGGCTGGGCGCCCGCCCGGTTGAATGGCTGCTGGGGCACGCCCCCGTCGACGCCTCATGGTGCCTGATCCACGCCACCCACATGACCGACGAGGAAACCCGCAATATGGCCAGCTCGGGTGCTGTTGCGGGCCTGTGCCCAATCACCGAGGCAAATCTGGGCGATGGTCCATTCATTGGCCCGACCTTCCTGGCCGAGGGTGGCGCCTATGGCGTCGGCTCGGATTCCAACGTGCGGATCTCGCTTACCGAAGAGCTGCGCACGCTGGAGTATTCGCAGCGCCTGCGGGACTTACAGCGCAACGTGATGATCCCGGGCGAAGGCTCTGTCGGGGCCGCGATCTACCTGGACGCCGCTCAAGGTGGGGCGCAGGCCCTGGGACGGCAGGCCGGGCACATCAGCACCGGCAGCCTTGCCGATCTTGTGGCGGTGAATGGCGCGGACACGGCGCTGTGCGCTGTAGAGGGCGATCAACTGCTGGACGCTTTGGTGTTTGCCGCAAGCGACAACGTGGTCACCGACGTCTGGTCTGCGGGCCGACATATGGTCCAGAATGGGCGCCACTTGGAGAGGGAACAGATTGTTTCGTCATATACTCTCGCCATTCGGTCGCTCATTGACGCCATTTGATGCTAAACCGAGTCAGCTTCCCTTTACTCTTTTGGTTGAATCTGGGCAGATAAACGCACTCACTCAGGAAATAGGAGTCGCTCAGTTTTGCAGACCCCGAAACGAACCACCTTTCACGCCGTGCGTGACGAGGTCAAAAGACGGATCGAGGCGCGGATCTGGCCCCAAGGGGCTTTGCTCCCGACCGAAACCGAACTGGCCGAGGAATTCGGTTGTGCCCGCGCCACGGTGAACCGGGCGCTTCGGGAATTGGCGGATCAGGGATTTGTCGAGCGGCGGCGCAAAAGCGGGACGCGGGTCAAGACCGCCCCGACAAAACACGCCAAGATTGAAATCGCGGTCGTGCGGCAAACGGTCGAAGAACAGAACGCCGTGTACCGCTATGCGCTGGTTGAACGGTCGTTATCCGAGGCGCCGGCCTGGCTGTCCTCGCAATTGGGGCTGGCACCCGGGACGCGAGTTCTGCATCTGCTGTGCATGCACTACGCCGACAACCGACCGTTTCAATTCGAAGAACGGTGGATCAACATAGCGACGGTACCCGACATCGAATATGCGGATCTGACAACAGTGGGACCCAACGAGTGGCTGCTGAACGCGGTCCCGTTTACCGATGCGGAAATCACCTTTTCGGCGGTGGCAACGGATGCCAAGCTGTCCGAATTTCTGTCGACAGCCGTCGGAACACCGGTGATCCAACTGGAGCGCACCACCTGGTTGCAGGGGAAACCGGTCACCTATGTCCGCATGACCCACCACCCCGGCTATCGGTTCCGCACCCAGTATTGAAGACAGCACCAGGGTCCCGGGGGGGCACTCCCGCCCGTCGTCGATCTCCCTTCCGGGACATCTCCTCCCGTTGGGCCCGGCAGGCTCGGGCTGCGCCCTCGCCTGCGGGCGCGCCTGAAATCAGGGTCAGCCGATTGGTCCTGGCCGTCGCTCTTCGCTGAGAAGGACATTGGCCTCGACGTCCCCTGCCCCCGGCAAGGTCATGATCCGGCGGCGCAGAACACGCTCGAAATCCGAAAGGTCCCGCGCAACCACGCGCAAGCGGTAGTCATAGAGCCCAAGCACGTGCTCGACCGTCTGCACCTCGGGGATGGCGCTGACGGCGCGTTCGAAATCCTCCAGGCTCACCTGTCCCTTTCGTGCCAGTTTGACACCCAGAAACACCGTCACCCCAAACCCGAGCGCCTCGGCATTGAGCCGGAGCCGTCGCCCTTTGATCACACCAGCCTGCTCCAACCGCTTGATTCGCCGCCATGTGGCAGGCTGGGACAAGCCGAACCGACGCCCCAAAGCGCCTGCGCTCAGGCTCGCGTCCTGCACCAGCGCCCTCAGAATGTTGCGGTCCATGTCGTCCAGTTCGATCACAACGGCAGCCCCTCGGCACTTTTGACGCGCGCGATGTGCATCAAGGCCTCGATATCGGCGATATGTGGCAGGGTCAGGATACGATCACGGTAGAGCTGCTGATAATGCGCCATGTCTCGTGCGATCACCGAAAGGCGCACATCGACCCGCCCCAGGAAAGTCTGAATCTCGATCACCTCGGCCACCTGGCGCGCCGCTGCCGTGAATTCGTCAAAAGCGCGCGCCTGCGTCTTGTCCAATGTCACGCGCAAGGACACCTCGACCGCATAGCCCAAGATGGCCCAGTCGATCACCGCCTCCTGGCCCTGGATAATCCCGGTCGCTTGCATTTTTTCGATCCTCCGCCAGCAGACACCGGAGGTGATACGGCACAGGTCCGCCAAGTCAGCCGTGCTCAGGCTTGGGTCGGCCTGAAAGTGCCGCAAGATACGGCGATCGATATCATCAAGCATGATTTTCTCAAGATTCACGTTGTTGACGAATTATTCTTCACAATTCCCACAAATCCTCAACCCCAACCCTCTCGCCAATCCGGCAACGCCCGGATAGAACAGCCTCAGTTCAATTCTGCAAAGGACCGCTGACATGCGCGTTTACTACGATCGCGATTGCGACATTAACCTGATCAAAGACAAAAAAGTGGCCATCCTGGGCTACGGCTCGCAAGGTCACGCGCATGCGCTGAACCTGCGCGACTCGGGCGCAAAGAACCTTGTTGTTGCTCTGCGCGAAGGCTCTGCATCGGCCAAGAAAGCCGAAGCCGAAGGTCTGGAAGTCATGGGTATCGCCGAAGCGGCAGCCTGGTGTGACGTGATCATGTTCACCATGCCCGACGAGCTGCAGGCAGAGACTTACAAGAAATATGTTCACGACAACATCAAGCCGGGCTCTGCAATTGCCTTTGCTCACGGTCTGAACGTGCACTTTGGCCTGATCGAGCCCAAAGAAGGCGTCGACGTCATCATGATGGCCCCCAAAGGCCCAGGCCACACCGTGCGCGGCGAATACACCAAAGGCGGCGGCGTGCCCTGCCTGGTGGCGGTTGACCGCGACGCATCGGGCAAGGCGCTGGAAATCGGCCTGTCGTATTGCTCGGCCATCGGTGGCGGCCGCTCGGGCATCATCGAGACCAACTTCCGCGAAGAATGCGAAACTGACCTGTTCGGCGAGCAGGCCGTTCTGTGCGGTGGTCTGGTTGAGCTGATCCGCTGCGGTTTCGAGACCCTGGTCGAAGCGGGCTATGCGCCCGAGATGGCTTATTTCGAGTGTCTGCACGAAGTGAAGCTGATCGTGGACCTGATCTATGAAGGCGGCATCGCAAACATGGATTACTCGATCTCGAACACCGCCGAGTACGGCCAGTACGTCACCGGCCCGCGCATCCTGAACTACGACGAAACCAAAGCGCGTATGAAAGACGTTTTGACCGACATTCAGACCGGTAAATTCGTTCGTGACTTCATGTTGGAAAACGCCGTCGGTCAGCCGACCATCAAAGCCGCGCGTCGCCACAACGACGAGCACCAGATCGAAGCCACTGGCGAAAAGCTGCGCGGCATGATGCCCTGGATTTCGGCCGGCAAAATGGTCGACAAAGAAAAGAACTGATCTTTCAGATCTTTTTCACGTTCGAGGGCGGAGCAGAGATGCTTCGCCCTTTTTTGTTTTCGTGGTCTCGCGCTGTCCAAACGATGTAAGAATTGGCTTGCCCTTTGGATGACGCTACACTGACCCAATAGACGATAAATTTGAGCCTTTGACCTGTTCACACGGACAAATAGATCATGACACCGCTACGCGCATTGATTGTTGGAGTATTGGGCTTCGTGCTGTCCGGGTGTGAGCCACCGTCGAACATGTCCCAAGAACAGGTGAATTATCACAAGGCGAACAGAGCCTCATACATGTTTCAAGGACGTTGAGACCTGTCTAGATGCTAGAACGGGGCAAGATTTCTTGCAGGCGCCCCTTTAAACTGTCTCATGCGACAGCTAATTGAATGCCAGCAAGGAAAGGACCCCCCATGCCAGCGCAAATTCTGCCTAAGGACGCTTATTATTCGCCCGAGTGGTTTCAGCGGGAACAGGAGACCCTGTTCACCAAAACCTGGCAGCTTGTGGCCTATGAGAGCGATTTCAAAGACACCGGCGATTATGTCACGGCCCGTATCGGCGTGCAGCCCATTGCCGTGGTTCAGGATGCCGAAGGCAACTTGAACGCGTTCAAGAACATCTGCCGCCACCGGGGGACCGAACTGCTGGAAGGGCGCGGAAATGCAGGCAAGACGCTGGTCTGCCCCTATCACCGCTGGACCTTTGGATTGGACGGGCAGTTACGCGGCGTGCCGGACCGGTCCGAGTGCTTCCCCGACCTGGATCGCAAGTCGCTGAACCTGCATGACGCCTCGATCGGGCGGTGGAAGGGGATGATCTTTGTCAATCCGGATCCCAAGGCCAGTTTTGCCGATTGGATCGCGCCGCTGGATGCAGCCCCGTTTCCGCATGACATCACCGACCCTAAACTGCAGGCCAGCGAAGAATTCGTCTATAAGCTCAAGTGCAATTGGAAGGTATTCTTCGAGAATGCCATCGACGGGTATCATTTGGCCTATCTGCATGAAAACACGCTGGGTGGGCCCAAGGTTGGTGTGAACGTCTGGGACCTGCATGGCGAGCACATGGTCTGGTATTCGACCGAGCGCGACGGGATCAAGAACCGCATCCCGGTCTTTGTCGAACAGCAGACGCGCGGGGCTGGGATGGCCAAGATCAAGGGCGCGGGCGATCCCGGCTATGGTGGCGTCTACATGATGTTTCCGACAACTATGATTGTCCCCTCACCCTGGTCGCTGACCATTTCCACGCTGGAACCGGTGGATGGCGACACCACGATCATGCGCTCGCGCACCTGGTCGCCCAAAAGCTGGTGGAGCTACAAGGAACCGCTCAAGGGGACGCCGGGGTATGACCCCGAGACCGGAATGATCGAATCCAAAAACTGGACGGATCATCCGCTGGAGACAGGCGATTTCCAGACCGAGGACGTCTGGGTCTGCGAAAAGATGCAGCGGTCCCTGCGCTCGCCGGATTACTCGGTCGCCGCCCTGGCCGAAGGCTTAGGGGGAGAGGTCATGCTGGCCGAGTTTCAAAAAATGGTGCGCGACGCTTGCATATGAAGAGCCGAAGGGGAGGCTCCCGCGCCCGAGCAGACCTGACTGCGTCAGCCCCGCTAACGGCCTTGGGCCGGGCGCCTCGCCTAGCGGCTCGGCGCGGGCCCGTCCGTGGCCTCTGCTCAGCCTGAATCGCCAACGTACGAGCGACCTTTGTCCTGTTGATCTCGACAGAGGCAGCACGTGCCAACCGCCGAGCGTAGCGAGGCCTGGCCCAACGGGAGGTGGCGCCCCGTAAGGGGCGTCTCCGACGGGCGGGAGTGCCCCCTCCTCTTTCTGACACGCTGGCAGTTCTAACGCTTGACCCCACCAACGGTTCAGGGTCAGGTCGCGAGATGAGCAATTCTCCTGACATTTCCCGCCGCGACTGGATCATGGTGGTGGCCCTGGGCGTCATCTGGGGCTCCACTTTTCTGGTGATCGAAATCGCCCTGCGCGGCATCACGCCTTTCTGGCTCGCCTCTGCCCGGATCGTATTTGCCTCGGCCCTGGTCGGTCTGTTCTGGCTCGCCAAGGGCGCACGGCTGTTTTCCGCGCCGGTCAGCCCAGGCACTTGGGTTCTTCTGATCGTCACCGGAGCATTGTCGACTGCCGTGCCCTTTCTGCTCATCAGCTGGGGACAGCAATTTGTCACCAGCGGCTTCACCGGCGTCTCGATGGCTTCGGTTGCTTTGATGGTGCTGCCGCTTGCGCATTTCCTGGTACCTGGCGAGCAGCTCAGCTGGCGTAAGGCGCTTGGCTTTGTCGTGGGTTTTGCCGGGGTCGTTGTGCTGATTGGCGGCCAAGCGTTTGAAAGCAGCGGCAACGAGGCCGAGATTTGGGGTCGTTTGGCCTGTTTGTCGGCGGCTGCCTGTTATGCTGTAAGCTCGGTCATGTTGCGCAAGCTGCCCCCGGCCGATCCAGTTGGCCTGACCGCCGTCACGCTGCTGATCGGATTGGCACCTGTCCTGGCCGTCGCCCTGACGTTCGAAGGTCTGCCCCCTGCAGTTGATGCGCCCACGTTTTGGGCGCTGGCTATCCTTGGGCTGATCCCGACAGCAGGGGCCTTTTTGCTGCGGATCATGGTGGTGCTCAGCGCCGGTCCGACCTTCATGAGCCTGACCAATTATCAAGTGCCGATCTGGTCGGTAATCATGGGGTGGCTGGTCCTCAGCGAACCCCTGCCCCCGTCACTGATCTGGGCGCTTCTTTTGATCCTGGGGGGCGTAGGTCTCAGCCAATATGGCGCGCTCACACGCCTGTTCCGGCGCTAACGAACCGCCTGCCAAAGTCGCAGAGCCTGTGCAGTCTCTGCCACATCATGAACCCGCAGGATCTGAACAGATTGCGCCGCCGCAGCCAGCGCCACAGCGATGGAACCAGGTGCACGGGCATGCGCCTGCGGCTCTTGTCCGATGGCGCCAATGAAGCGCTTGCGCGAGGCCCCGAGCAGAACCGGGCATCCGATCCCGTGAAACACCGACAGGTTTCTGAGAAGCGCCAAGTTGTGATCCATGGTCTTACCGAACCCGATGCCGGGATCGACGATGATCTGACTGCGCCGCAGCCCAAACTTTTCGAGCCGCGCGACCTGATCCTCAAGGAACTGATAGACGTCCAGCACGACATCATCGTACTGCGGATCGTCCTGCATCGTCGCCGGGTCGCCCTGTGCATGCATCACACAGACCGGCACCGCCAAATCGGCGCAAAGCGGAGCAAGTTCAGGGTCGAAAGTGAAACCAGATACATCATTGACGACAGTGGCGCCCGCCGAAACCGCAGCCTGCGCCACAGGTGCTTTGCGTGTGTCGATGGAGATCGCGGTCTGTGTCTCGGCCCGGATTGCAGCAATCACCGGCGCGGTGCGGGCGATTTCCTCGTCATGGGGCACAAAAGCCGCGCCTGGCCGCGTGGATTCGCCCCCAACGTCCAAGATCGTAGCCCCCGCTGCAACCATGTCGCGCGCGCCTTGAACTGCCGCTTTGACCCCGGCATGCAGACCTCCATCCGAGAAACTGTCAGGCGTGGTGTTCAGAATGCCCATGATGTGCGGCAGGTTCATGTCCAAACCTGCCAGAGCCTCACGCGGGGCGGTCAGGCGCGCGGCGACGTCCTGTGGCAGCTCTTGCGCCGGAACCATCTCGGGTGTCCGGCCACGCTCCAACACTTCGGCATGGGTGAACCACTGCTCTGAGCCGACAAGCGACACGGCATCCGCCGGTCGCACCTGTCCTGACTGCGGCAAAGGGCGATAGCAAAGGGTCACAGGCTCGATTGCTCGACCGAAACCGCGCACAGCGGCACGCTGGCATCGTCAGGCAGTTCGGCCCCGATCACCAGCATCTCGCCTGCCTCGAATGTCGCGGCGAACCAAGCCGCCAAAGCCACCGCTTCCGAAGGCGCCGCCGAAGGTCCATCAACCGCGTCCAGCACGATCTTGGAGGGCGCCCAGACACAGATCTGCCCGTTCTTTATGCCCCAGTCCAATTCGGTCCGGGTCGAGACAACAACGCAACGGTGATCGCGGGCGGCCAGGCTCCAGGCGTTCTGCTCAATCGCCAGCAAGTCGATCCGGCGTTGCGTCATCGCGTGTCCGGTCTGCGGCGCGGGCAAATCCGGCGCACCGACGCAGATGACCAACGGGCGTTCGCGGGTTTCCAACTGGTCGATCCAGCCGCTCAGATTGTCCGAAGCAATGGCCGTATTCGACAGATAAGCCAAACGAGGATGCGGGCGCTCTTCCTCGGCGACCTCATGCTGCAGCGTGTCCTTGCCGCGCACGATCTCGACACCCAACGCCCCCGGTCCACGGTCCAGCTTTTCGATGCGGACAAAGGCCCGCACGGCTTGTGGCTCGAGCAGGATGCGTTCGGCCACACGTTCAGCCAATGTCTCAAGCAGGTTCAGGCGTTCCTCGGACAGCTCATGCGCGATGGCTTCGGTCACGCGGTCATAGGACAGGATGCGATCAACATCATCGTCGATGGGGCCCGTCAGCGGTTGGACCTCAACCACCACGTTGAAACAGATACGCTGCGTGGTGCCGCGCTCGGCCTGAAAGGCGCCGATTTCAACTTCGACGGTGTGATCGCGCAGCGAGATGCGATCCAGCGGACCCCGCGGTGCAGTGGCTTCAGAGCGCTCCGATGGATGCGCAAATGCAAGACGGACTTCAGAGCTCATTCGGGTGCCTTCCAGAAGCAGGATAGTGAGATACCATCATACGCGGCTGACGCGCCCATAACAGAGTCGCAAACGCCATACCAGCGGCCGAATGCGTCGCACCGCATCATCCGGGGTGAAAAATCACCCCTCAGACCCAACACGTATCAGTTGCTCGAAGCTGTCCGATAGTTATGGCGGTAGAAGATGTGCACGCCGATCTTGGCCGTGCGCTTGTAGACCCGCGACCAGCTGGGGCGCACAGCTGTGGTGTGATAGTGGGTCGCGCCATTGGTCAACTCGTGGGACACCCCGTCGATGATGGTACGCGCAACTTTGGACACACGTTCGAAAGCCTGTTTTTCGGCTATGACTTCCTTGCGACCATCACAGGTGTAGGTGAACTGGCACTGGTATTTCTTGCCGGTGCCTTGACGGATCACACCACACAAGGTGTTCGGAAAACGGCCACTCTTGACCCGGTTCATGATCACTTCAGCGACCGCAAACTGACCTTTGACGGTCTCACCACGGGCTTCGAAGTACAGAGCCTCGGACAGGCAACGGAAGTTTTCGTCGCCTTCGGGCTTGGGCTGTTCGTCCAGCCAAGCGCGCGAATAGGTCACCTCGACCGGTTTGGGCTTTGGGCGGAATGACTTGAGGTATTGGCGGAAACGCGAACCGGGCTGCGCGTTCAGGGATGCCTGCTCGCGTTCGATTACCATGTTCAGTCCAGTATCTGCGATGGCCGATTTCGACCCCAATGCAGCCAAGATTACGGCTGCAGCCACAAAGAAACGTTTCATCTCAAAAACCCCAAACGGCACTCGCGCGCCAGACCCTCCCCCGACGGCGCAGGCAGGCATTTAGCGCAGGTTGTGGCAAAGGTCCAGTTTTTCGAAAAATGCAAGTAGAAATGCGTCAAAACACGCCTACTCGCACACCGACGTTAACGTATTGAAACACAAGATATAGTGGGTTTAACGGGTGCTCTCTCCCAGTTTATGGGCGATGGCCAACTGAGCGGCGGCAAGACGCGCTACTGGCACCCGAAACGGCGAGCACGACACATAATCAAAGCCCGCAGCTCGGCAAAAGGCGATTGATTCGGGGTTGCCGCCGTGTTCACCACAGACCGAAAGGGTCAGATCCGGCTGCGCCTCACGTGCACGGGCCGCCCCCAACTGCAACAGCTCTCCGACCCCGTCCGTGTCCAGCACATGGAACGGGTCTTCGTTAAAGACCCCCTGCTGAACATAGGCCGACATGAACCGCCCCGCATCGTCGCGTGACAGACCGTAGGTCATCTGGGTCAGGTCGTTGGTGCCAAAGCTGAGGAAGGCGGTGTTTGGCGCGATCTCGTCCGCGCGCAGACATGCACGCGGCGTTTCGACCATCACCCCCAGGCGATAGTCAAAATCCTGGCCGCGTTCCTGCGCCACGGCGGCGGCCACCGCATCAATGCGAACCTTGACCAGTTCGACCTCGCGCTTGGCACTGACCAGAGGGATCATCACTTCGGGAACGACCGGGGCGCCGTCGCGGCTGGCGTCGATCGTGGCCTCAAAAATTGCCCGGGCCTGCATGTCATAAATTTCCGGCACCGTCACACCCAGACGAACGCCGCGCAGCCCCAACATGGGGTTGTATTCAGTCATAGCCTCGACCCGGCGGGTCACGTCGCTGACGGGGATGTCCAGCGCCTCGGCCAGCTCGCGCTGACCGGTTCGGGTGGTGGGCAGGAATTCGTGCAAAGGCGGGTCGAACAGACGAATGCAGACCGGTTTGCCCTGCATGATGCGAAACAGCTGGGTGAAATCCTCGCGCTGCATCGGCAGCAGCCGTTCCAACGCCGCCGCACGGCCCGAGGGCTCATCTGCAAAGATCATCTCGCGCATCACTGTCAGGCGACCGGGATCAAAGAACATGTGCTCGGTCCGACACAGCCCAATCCCCTGCGCGTCAAAATTCCGCGCGGTCTGCGCATCTGCGGGCGTGTCCGCGTTGGCCCGAATGCCGATATCGCGGGCCTGATCCGCCCAGCCCATCAACGTCTGAAAACACTCATCCAGCGCCGCCTCAAGCATGGCGGGCTGTCCCGCCAGCACCTGACCCGAGCTGCCGTCAATGGTCAGCGTATCGCCGGTCTTGAACACGCGCCCATCCGGGGCGGTCAGCGTTTTCTTCTTGGTCTGGAACGTCATGTCCGACGCCCCGACGATGCACGGCAGCCCCATACCGCGACCGATCACCGCCGCGTGGCTGGTCATCCCGCCCTTTTCGGTCAGCACAGCCACCGCCGCGTGCATGCCCCGCACATCTTCGGGAGAGGTCTCGCGACGCACCAGAATGCAAGGTTCCGACCGCGCCGCACTCGCCTGCGCCTCGGCAGCGGTAAAGACGATCTTGCCGGTGGCAGCACCAGGGCTGGCGGCGATACCGGTGGTCAGCACATCCCGCTCTGCCTCGGGGTCAACCTGCCGGTGCAGAAGCTCATTCAGTGAATGCGGCTCGATCCGCATGACGGCCTCTTCCTGCGGGATGATGCCATCTTCGGCCAGGCGCACAGCAATCCGCACCGACGCGCGTGCGCTGCGCGGCACCCGGACACCGTCCAGAATATGGGCGTGACCGCTTTCGATCACAAACTCGACCTGCATCTCTTCGCGCAATTTGGCACGCATCAAAGCGGCATGCGTCTTGAGCTCTTCAAACGCCTCGGGCGCCAGCTCTTCCAGCGATGGTCCGCGTGCGTCCTTTTCCAGATAGAGCGCCCCGGACCCTGCCCCAAGCGCATCACGTCCCTGACTTTGGCTCAGGTATCGACCGGTGATCTGCGGCATACCCGTTGATCTGTTGATCAATTGAAGCACGCCCGAACCGCACTCTCCCTGCCCCACACCCGGGATCATCTGCTGCACCACAAGGCCCAGCCCCGCATCCGCTGGCGCCCCCTTGGCCTGACGCAGCAGGCGGGCGGTGGTGCCCTCCCAGGCGCGGGCCATCGACTTCAACACTTCCGAGAGCTGCTCGCCGGGGTCTTGCGGAAATTGCTCGTCCGTTTCGGCCTCATAGGCGTGCAGCACTTCGCTCAGGCCCTGCGGGCCGTCATCTGCCACATCTTCGAACACATCCGGGTCCAGGCGCGCGACATGCACGGCATAGTTTTGCACGAACCGCAGATAAAGCGCCGCGGCGGCCTCGGCCCCCAAGCTGTCGGACAGCTCGACATAACGGGCATCATTCATACCGATGTTCAGGATCGCCCCCGGCCCCCCCCAATCGGGGTCTTCGGAACTGGGCCGCACACACAAAAGATCGGTCTCGTCGAATTGTTCGACGATGGCCGCGATATCCGGCATCTGCCCCTCGGCAATGTCATGCACAGCACCGAACGACAGGGCCACGGTGCGTGGCACTGGCAGCTCCAACCGCACAAGACGCTGCAAACATTTCGCCCGCCCGCCATGAGTTGTGGCCGCCACGGGGGCAGAGGCCGTAATGAGGGTGGTGTTGGGATTATTCTGCACTGCGGCACCTTTTGGTTTCACCGCAGCATAAGAGGGTTTTGGCGTGGCGCAAGGGGTGGAACACAGCAATGAGGGCAGCGCCCGGCTCTGGGTGGGTGCTGAAAGCGTCCTCCCCCTCACGCCTATGGCGTGCGTTTCATTATCTGGCGCACCAAAGGTGCGACGGAGAGGGTCGGGCGCTGCCCGGCGGTGCCGGGCTAGAAAGAGGCCCCGTTACCTCAGCCCTCAACCCTTGTCAGGTCCGCAACGCTGGAACAGATGGTGCGGATCTGGCTGAGCAGGTTCAGACGGTTGCGGCGCAGAACATCGTTGTCGGTGTTAACCTGCACTTCCTCAAAGAAGGCATCAACAGGCACTCGCAGCGCGGCCATTGCCGACATGGCGGTTGGAAAATCCTCGGCCTCCAGCGCCGGGGCGATCTGTTTTTCGGCCTCGGCCAGCGCTGCAAAGAGCGCCTTTTCGCTGTCCGTCTCGGCAAATTTCAGGTCCGCGCCATAAGAGTATTCAACGCCATCCTTGTCCTCGGCTTGGGTCAGGATGTTGTTGGCACGCTTAAAGCCCTGCACCAGGTTTTCACCATCCTCGGTCGCGATCACGGCGTTCAGGGCACGGGCACGTTTGACCAGCAGGTTGAGGTCATCATTGCCTTCCATCGCGATGCAGGCGTCGATGATGTCGTGGCGAATGCCCTCGTCACGGAGGAAGACCTTGAGGCGGTCGTGGAAGAAGGAGAGGAGGTCATACGGCACGGCCTCAACAATCGAATACACCGATTGGAGCTTGCCTTCAGCGGCCTCCAACTCTTTTCGGAGTATTCTTAAATCCGCCTGAGAGTCTTCCATCTTTAAACGCAGAAATTCCTTGTTAGCACCGGCTGCGGTGCCTTGAAATTCTTGAGCGTCACTCGCCGCTATTTCTGACTGCAACTCAACCGCTTCTTTCTTATGTGCAACCGCCAAAGACAAATCTTCAGATTTTAAGGCCTTGGATGCGTGAGCTTCAATCTCCTCTCGATCAATTTTGAAGCGCAAATCATTCTCTAACACCAACCGAACAACACCCAAGGCCGCACGGCGCAGGGCAAAGGGGTCTTTCGAGCCGGTGGGTTTTTCGTCAATCGCCCAGAAGCCGGTCAGCGTGTCCAGCTTGTCGGCCAGCGCCACGGTAACCGACAGCGGTGCGGTTGGTACATCGTCTGAGGGGCCAAGCGGCGAGTAATGCTCTTCAGCCACGGCAGCCACGGCGGTGTCTTCGCCTGCGGCCTCGATGTAATAGCGGCCCATCAGGCCCTGCAGTTCGGGGAATTCATAGACCATTTCCGAGCTCAGGTCGGCCTTGGCCAGCTTCGCGGCTTTCTCGGCCTGCTCCGCGTCTGCGCCGGTGACAGGCGCCAAGGCGCGCGCCAAGGCCGCGATGCGACGGATGCGGTCGCCCTGGCTGCCCAGCTTGTTGTGGAAGGTCACGTTTTCCAGCGACCCGGTCCAGGTGCTCATGTCCGATTTGGCGACGCGCAGGTCGTTCTCCCAAAAGAACTTGGCATCGGCCAGACGAGCCGACAGCACCTTTTGGTTGCCCGCCAGAATGGTCGCGCCGTTGTCGGTGGTTTCGCGGTTGGCCACGGTGATGAAACGCTCAATCCGGCCCGTTTTGGGGTTCTTGACTGAGAAGAACTTCTGGTGCTCTTTCATCGAGGTTTGCAGCACTTCCGGAGGAAGCTCCAGAAAGTCATCGTCGATCTTGCCCATCAGCACGACAGGCCATTCGACCAGACCGGCAACCTCGGCCAGCAGACCCTTGTCATCGACCACTTCCAGCCCTGCGGCGAACGCCTGATTGGTGGCATCATTCCAGATGTGTTCGGCGCGCTCGGACGGGTTCAGCACCACAAAGGCGCGTTTCAGCTTGGTCTCGTAATCCTCGAACGAACTCACGGCAAAGCGACCGGGTGCCATGAAGCGGTGGCCCTCGGTTGTGTCGCCGGATGTGATCCCTTCGACCTCAAGCGGCACCACTTCGGTGCCCGTCTCATCGCTGAGGATGCACAGGATCGAATGCAGCGGGCGCACCCACCGCATCGCCCCACTGCCCCACCGCATGGATTTGGGCCAGGGGAAGTTGCGGATGGTGCTGTTCAGCACCTCGGCAATGATCTCGGCCGCCGGGCGACCGGCTTTTTCGATGGTGGCAAAATACACCGCCCCTTTAGGCGTGTCGCGCTCTTCGAGTTGGTCGCGGGTGACACCCGCGCCGCGCAGGAAGCCCTCGATCGCCTTGTCGGGGGCGCCCACCTTTGGGCCTTTGCGCTCTTCGCGCACTGTGGGGCTTTCCGCCAGCAGCCCCTGCACCGTCAGTGTCAGACGGCGCGGCGTGGTCAGCACCGCGGCACCGGCGTAGGTCAAACCCGCCTCGACCAAACCATCGGTGATGCGCTTTTTCAGATCCTCACCAGCGCGGGTCTGCATGCGCGCGGGGATTTCCTCGGAAAACAGTTCGATCAGCAGGTCGGGCATGGTCGGTCCTTAGAAGTTCACAATCGTCTGGATGACGATGGCATTGGCGATATCCACGAAGAAAGCGGATACAAGGGGGAGCACGATAAAGGCAATAGGCGACGGGCCATATCGCTTGGTCACGGCGGTCATATTTGCAATTGCGGTGGGGGTGGCGCCCAAGGCGAAGCCCCCGAAACCCGCGGCCAGCACGGCGGCGCGATAGCCGCGGCCCATGATGGGAAAGAGGACGAAGATGACAAAGGCCACGGTGAATGTGGTCTGCGCCATCATCACCACGGCGATCACGGCGCCAAGTTCGGCAATGGTCCACAGTTGCAGCGTCATCAGCGAGATCGCCAGAAACGCGCCAAGCGCGAATTCCGAGATCATCGCCAGCGCAGGCGTGCGCGAAATCGGTTTGGCATCGGGCCGAAACGCGCTGCGCAGATTGGCGATCACGATGGCCATGATCAGGCACGGCACAAAGAGCGGCAGCTTCAAGCCAGCGGCACTGATTGCCTCGGACAGCGCATAGCCCAGGATGATCGCGATGTTCAGAAACAGCAGGACACGCATGACCGAAACGTGGTCAATTTTGCTTTGACCTTGTTCGTTGGCATTTGGAACGCCAATCGTGGGGCCTTCGTCGGGGCGGCTTGGAGTCAGGTTGTGCGTCTCGATCAGGTATTTCGCCACCGGTCCGCCCACAAGTGCGGCCAGCACGAGGCCCAGGGTCGCAACAGCCACGCCCAATTCAGTCGCACCGACCAAACCGGTTGCAGTGGCCACCTCGGGCGCCCAGGCGATGGCGGTGCCATGCCCGCCAATCAGCGAGGCCGAGCCGAAGAGAACACCGGCTTTCCACGGGTAGCCAAAGAGGGATGCCCCCACCGCGCCGATGACGTTCTGGATCAGGATGGTCGCCACAGTCAGGATGAGCAGCAGCATCAGCGGCTTGCCCCCCGCGATCAGATCCGACAGCCGTGCGTTCAGGCCGATGCCTGCAAAGAACAACACCAACAGGAAATCCCGCGTCGCCATCTCGAACGCGAATTCCAGATCAAACCCCAGATAGAGACCCAACACCACCAGCGAGGCCAGCAGCCCCCCGGTCACCGGCTCGGGGATGTTGAACTGCCTCAGCACCGCGACCCGACCGTTGATCTCGGCCCCAAGCAGATAGACTGCAAACCCAAGCGTTGCAGTTACGAAATCCGGTATCACATATGCTTCGGCCATGAGCGGCCTCCTGATTGTGGATCAGTTGGTGGGTCGTTCCGGGCACGTCTCGCCCACGACGGTGCCGTCATACGCCTTTTCGCCGCAGTCGTTGAATTCGTGCCAGACATAGCCCTTGCCGTCGTCCATCACCGCAACGATCCGGTCGACGCCAAAATGGATGTTCTTGGCCGCCAGATAGGTGCGCGCGCGCCCTTCGCTGATCGCTGTGCCAATGGTCTGCGCATCGAAACAATCGAACCAATCGGGTGCCACGCGCGGCTCTGTCTTGTCGGATTCGACATATGCCGCAGACAGATCTTCCAGCGACAGGTCGGTCGTGAAACAGGCGCGGTAGCGAATGGGTGAGCTGTCGGCGTCAATCGCCGTGAACCCGGTATAGGCAATCGGCTGCGGCGCATTGGTGTCCTGTTCCATCAACTGCACGTCCTGCCCCGGCTGTGCATCAACGGTATAGTAGAACCCATAGATCTGGAGATAATAGAGCGCGCCCCCCGCAATTGCGGTCGACAGCAACAAAGCGATTACCAGCAGTTTGCCCGCCATGGATTAAATCTCCTTCATAAAGGGATACGCCCCTTTCATACGTTCAGGGAATGCGACAGGGTATCCGCAATTCAGATACACGAGGTACGACACGGCATGGATACCGGATTTGCCATCACATTCTTTGGCGCCCTTTTTGCCATCATGAACCCGATCAGCAACCTGCCGATCTTTCTGAGTGTCACGGCCGAGGCCTCGGTCGCGGATCAACGCAAGATCGCGATCAAGACCGCGCTCTACTGTTTGATCCTGGGCGGTTGCTTTGCTGTGGCAGGCAGTCAGGTGCTGCATCTGTTTGGCATCAGCGTCGATGACTTCCGCGTGGCCGGTGGCCTGGTGGTTCTTCTTCTGGCTCTCAACATGCTCAGCGGCAATGAAAGCAGCGCGCATCACGGGACAGACGCCGAAAAGGCCGACTACCCGGCCCCCGAAACTGTTGCCTTTTACCCGTTGACCTTTCCCATTCTGGTTGGCCCCGGCACCATCACGACGCTGATCGTCTATTCGCATCAAGTGACGGACGCGGCCCACGCGATTGCATACGCTGGCGTTTTTGCCGGAATGGTGGCGCTGTTGGCCCTGACTTTTTGGAACGCGCCGACTCTGGCCAAACACCTGTCGGGCACCGCGCGCGTTATCATGAGCCGCCTGATGGGCATGATTCTGGCCGCCATCGCCATCGGCATGATTGCCGAAGGGTTGAAAGCGGTGCTGCCCGGGTTGGCTGGATAACAGCATCACGCGGCCCATCAGGCCGCGTAGCCCCCCGCCTCGGTCTGCACAAAGGCATCGGCACACTGTTTGGCCAGCGCACGTACACGCCCGATATAGGCCTGACGTTCGGTGACCGAGATCACGCCGCGCGCATCCAGCAGGTTGAAGATGTGGCTTGCCTTGATGCACTGATCGTAGGCGGGATGCGCCATGATGATGCGCTTGCCGGTCTTGGGATCGTCATGCTCTTGCGCCAGGATCGCGGCACATTCGGCTTCGGCCTCTTCGAAATGGCGCAGCAGGACCTCGGTGTTGGCCACGTCAAAGTTCCAGCGCGCGTATTCCTCTTCGGTCTGCTTGAAGATGTCCCCGTATTTCAGCGGGCTTGGCGATTGCGGGTCGTTGAACGGCATGTCCATCACGTGATCGATGCCCAGGACATACATCGCCAGTCGCTCAAGCCCATAGGTCAGCTCGCCAGACACGGGCGTGCAGTCGTGTCCGCCAACCTGCTGGAAATAGGTGAACTGGCTGACTTCCATCCCGTCACACCAGACTTCCCATCCCAGGCCCCAGGCGCCCAGGGTCGGGCTTTCCCAGTCATCCTCGACAAAGCGGATGTCGTGCAGTTCCATGTCGATGCCGATCGCCTGAAGCGAGCCCAGATACAGCTCTTGCAGATCCGGCGGGCTGGGTTTGATCAGCACCTGATACTGATAGTAGTGCTGCAACCGGTTCGGGTTCTCACCATAACGCCCATCTGTCGGGCGGCGCGAGGGCTGCACATAAGCGGCCGCCCAGGCCTTGGACCCGAGCGCGCGCAGGGTTGTGGCCGGGTGAAATGTACCGGCGCCCACTTCCATGTCGTAAGGCTGCAGGATGGCACATCCCTTCGAGGCCCAATAGGTCTGAAGCCGCAGGATGATCTCCTGGAACGAACGCGGGGCGTTGGTCTGATCGGTCATGGCATTCCCTTCCAGCGCGCGTGCAAGCGCATGGGGTTTTCACTTCGGCCCTTTCCTATGCCGCCCACCCCAAAGGGTCAACGCCACTTGTTGCAGCCCTGTCGTGTTATCGACACACCTTTGTCATTCCCCCTCGCAGGCCCCGCATAGGCATAGCGTTTGCCCTACAAACCCGATTATGCTGCGTCCAGAATACCGATTTCAAAGGCAAGAGACCCAACGATGATAAGAGTCTTCACCGCGTTCATTTTCGCGATCCTATTTTCCCTGAACTCCGCTCAGGCCCAACAAGCCGGGGGTGACGTGGTCTGGGTCCAGATCGAAGCCCACCCCAGTCTGAACGTCGCGCAACAGCGCGCTCGGATCTACGCCGACGCCCTGCCGGACGTGAACGGGTTCTCTTTGGGAGGTAGCTGGTACGGCATCGTGCTGGGCCCCTATACCGCAGACGACGCCGAGCGTGTTCTGCGTGTCTACCGCAACGAGCGTCAGATCCCCCGCGACAGCTTTATCGCGCAATCCCAAGCCTTGGGACAGCAATACTGGCCCGTGGGCGCCAATGTTTTGAACCGCGGCGTGGTTGCGGCCCCTGCTCTGGACAGCGACCAAACACAAGTTGCCGAACCCGTTGCACAGCCCGAACCATCTGATGAAACCCCTGCCGAAGCCCGACGCAGCGAACGGCTGTTGTCGGCGCAGGAACGCAAGGACCTGCAGGTCGCCCTGCAAGCGGCAGGGTTCTATAGCGCCGCTATTGACGGCGCCTTTGGCTCTGGCACCCGTCGGTCGATGGGCGAATGGCAGCTATTCAATGGCTTTGAGCAGACCGGCATCCTGACCACGGCGCAGCGCAAGGTTCTGATGGATCAATATAACGAGCCGCTGATCAGCACCGGTATGAGACCACATTCGGACCGTTCGGCCGGGATCGACATGGACCTGCCGTTGGATGTGGTCCGGTTCTCACGCTACGAGCCGCCGTTTGTGCATTTCGACAGTGCTGCGGATCTGGGCGCGCGCGTGCTGCTGATCAGCCAGCCCGGCGATCAGGCGACGCTCTTTGGTCTCTACGACATCATGCAGACGCTGGAGATCGTGCCACTTGAGGGGCCGCGCGAACGCAAAAAGGACAACTTCACCCTGGAAGGGCGCGGCAATGGCATGGTTTCCTACACTGAGGCCGCGTTGAAGAATGGTGAAATCAAGGGCTTCACCCTGATTTGGCCCGAAGGCGATGAGGCTCGCCGGACCCGCGTGCTGGCCGCCATGAAGGCCAGCTTTGCGCGCACCGATGGCGTATTGGACCCAGGCGCCGGGGCGGATGCTGCGCAATCCATCGACCTTGTGTCCGGCCTGCAGGTGCGCCGCCCCCGGGTCTCTCGCTCGGGGTTCTTTGTGGATGGCAAAGGCACGGTCATGACCGTTTCCGAAGCGGTGGATGGCTGCACGCGGATCACGCTGGACAATGACTACACCGCCGATCTGATCAGCGCGGATGCGGGTTTGGGTGTTGCGGTTCTGCGTCCTCAGCAATCCCTGGCCCCTATGGAAGTGGCACAGCTGAGCCTTGAGCAGCCCCGCCTGCAATCGGATGTGACAGTCGCGGGTTACAGCTTTGAGGGCGTTCTGGGCGCGCCGACCCTGACCTTTGGCAAACTGTCGGACGTCAAGGGCCTGCGCGGTGAGACCGAGCTTTCACGGCTTGAACTTTCTGCCCAATCCGGCGACGCGGGTGGCCCCGTGTTCGATCCGGCTGGCTCGGTAGTGGGCATGCTGTTGCCTGCGGCGCAATCTGGTCAGCAACTGCCACGCGGCGTCAGCTTTGCCGCTGATGCTCAGGCCTTGCGGGACGTGCTGCAAGCCGCTGGCCTGCGCTCGGCCGACGCAAGTGAAACGCACGGCGTGTCACCAAACGAACTGTCCCGCCGTGCCAATGGCATGACGGTTCTGGTGAGCTGCTGGAACTGAAACACCAAAGTGCGGGAACCGGACAGCGCTCTCGCCAAGCTCCGGTGCCCCTTGCGGATCATCAGCTCTTGTCCGGCGAAACACTCAGGGGCGCGGCTTTGCCGCGCCCCTGAGTGTTTCGCCCCCCGCCGTCCGCAGGACGCAAGGCCGTCAGGCCGCGCAGGTCATCACAGAATGTCAGGTGTCAGGTAGATCAACGTCGGGCCATCGGCGGCAAAAGCGGCCTGCACCGCAGCCTGCATCTGCGTCAGCTCCTTGGGCGCCACGGCATGCGCCCCAAAGGCCTCGGCCAGCTTGCAGAAGTCCGGATTGCGGGCGATCACGGCATTTGGCGCGATCTGAGCGCGGGTCATGCTGTCTTCGATCTCTTTCAGTTTGCCGTTGTCCCACAGGATGATCGGCAGCGGCAGACCCAATTCCACCGCAACGCCCAATTCAGGCAGCGTGTAGTGCAGGCCATAGTCCCCGATGATCACTGCCGTCGGTTGCCCCGGTCGCGCCACGGCCCCACCGATACCTGCGGGCAAAGCATAGCCAAGCGTGCCGAACCCATAGGGGTGGTGCCAATGATAGGGGCGGTGCATTTCCCAGACCTCTTTTGCCACATAGGCAAACTGCGTCATGTCCGAGAAGATCATCGTATCCGTGGGCATGGCATCGCGCAGCGCGTCTGCGACCGGAATGATCCCAGGACGTTCAGCATCTGTTTCGGCATGCCATCGCGCGCGGGTTGCAGCGACCTCCTCAGCGCTCCAACCCGTTTTGGGAGACGCCGCCTCGGTCGCCTCCCACAGGGCATAAGCAAAGCTCTCGGCGTCCATCTGCAGCTTGATCGCAGCCCGCTGCGGATCGGCCAGAACGCTGGGGTCGATGTCGACCCGGACCAGATTTGCCGTGTGCCCCAGATCCGCGCGCCACAGATCGACCTCGGCCAGTTCGGTGCCAACAGCCACAACCAGATCGGCAGAGGCAATCACATCCGCACTGCCGGGACGCGCCAAGCCCGCCCCGTAATCCAGCGCATAGCCCGCCCTCACCATGCCGCGCCCGGCATAGGTGGTCAGGCATGCCGCACCGATCTGCGTCAGCACTTGCCGCCAGAGGTTGGATTTGGCCCCGCCGCCCAGAATGAACAGGGGTCGCTGAGAGATGTTCAACAGAGAGAGTACCGACCCGATATCCGGCTCTTTGGCCTTGAGTGTCAGGGCGGGCTGGTTCGGGAACGGTGCGGGCTCGGCGTCAGCCTCAAGCTGTGCAATCGGCACCTGGATGTGCTTGGGTCGCGGGCGCTGTGTCTCGAATTCTTCAAACGCACGCTCGATCAGCCCGTATGCCGCCTGCGCGGTATGGGCCGTATGAGACCAATCGCAGACGGTGGCCGCCGCGCCCTCCTGGTCCTTCATCTGGTGCAGCTGCCCCTTGCGGGCCGCCGTTTCATCCAGGCAGGACGACAAGACAAGCATCGACACGGAATCCGAGTATGCCTGCCCCATCGGCGTCATGATGTTGCACAGCCCCGGCCCCGTGATGACATAGGCCACGCCAGGCTTGCCACTGGCCCGGGCATAGCCATCGGCCATGAACCCTGCCCCCTGCTCGTGGCGCGCCAGAACATGGATGATCCCGGCCTCTTCGATGCCGCGGTACATTTCCTGATTGTGCACCCCCGGAATGCCAAAGATCACGTCTACCCCGCGATCTTTCAACATGTGGGAAATCTGCGCACCCAACGGTCTTTTCATCATGCTCTCCAGAATTGCACGGTGAGGATGGCGTATACCGCCAACAGTTCCAGCCGCCCGATCAGCATCGCAGCGACCAATATCCACTTCGAGGTATCGTTGAGCCCGCTAAAGTTCCCGGCCGGTCCGATCTCATGGCCCAAGCCTGGCCCGATGTTGGCCAGGGCTGCCGCGGCCCCAGACACGGACGTCGTCAGGTCCAGTCCCGTCAGTCCCAGCATCCAGGCCACCGCCCCCATGGTGACAATGAAAAAGACGAAAAAGCTCATGACCGAACTCAAGACATCTGGCCCGACGGGACGCCCGGCATAGCGCGGAGTGAACACCCCATGCGGCGTGCGAATACGCTGCAACTGCGCCTTGATCGAAGCAAAGAGCAATTGATACCGGAAGATCTTGATCGAACAAGCGGTCGAGCCCGCGCAGCCACCGATCAACCCGACAAAGAACAACAGCGTCACCGGAAACCCGCCCCAGGCCATGTAGTCTTCGCTGGCGTATCCCGTGCCGGTCATCAGAGACACGGTGTTGAACAGGGTTTTGCGCACCGCAGCCTCTCCAGCCGCGCCGGTGTAGAACACGTTCCAGGCCGTCAGCACCAACACCAGAACCAGAGCAGTGGCCAGAAAGGCACGGATCTGCGTGTCCTCGAGCAAGGGTCTCGCACTGCCTGCTGTCATCTGCACAAACCGCACAAACGGCAGGGCCGCCAGCAACATGAAGATCACCGCGACATATTCCGCCGCACCCGAGAAGGCTCCGAACGAGGCGTCGTAGTTGGCAAACCCACCCGTCGCCACAGTGGTCATCGCATGGACCGAGGCGTCAAAGGCCCCCATGCCAGACGCCGCATAAGCCAGCGCACAGGTCATCGTCAGCGTGATATAGATCACGGAAATCCGCGACGAAATCTCGGTTGCGCGCGGTAAGATCTTGCCAAAGGTATCAAACCCTTCAGAGCGGAAGATCTGCATCCCCCCCACGCGCAATTCGGGCAGAAACACCATCGCGACAACAATGATACCGATGCCCCCCAGCCACTGCAGCAACCCACGCCACAAGAGCAGCCCGCGCGGCAAGTCATCCAGCCCCGAGATCACGGTGGATCCGGTCGTGGTCAGCCCCGACATGGATTCGAAAAACGCATCGACAAACCGCAACTCGGTTTCGCCGAACATAAAAGGGATCGCACCAAAGATCGGCAGCGCCACCCAAACACCAGTGGTCAGCAAAAACGTCTGCTGAATGGTCAGCCCCTCACGCAGGCCATTCGAGCAGCTCAACGCAATCAGACCGCCGATCAGGACCGTGATCACCCCACTTTGCAGGAACACATGCCATTCGCCCCGCCCCTCGACGAGGTCGGCCAGCATCGGCAGCATCATGGTCGCGCCCAGAATGGCAACCAAGAGCCCGATCACATATCCAACTGGGCGCATATCCAACATGAGGCGCAGGGTTGGCTTGCGCGTCGTGGACTGTCAAGACGAAGGCGACAGCTTAACCTTCTGTTTGCGACTTGGGTTTGGGCATGCTGGGCGGTCGCGACGGAGCACGCCGGGCGCGTGTCGGCGACGGCTTGGTCGCTGCCGAGGCCTTATCTCCAGGGGATTTGGACGTAGCCGAGGCTGGCTTGGCTGCATTGGCCTTGGTCCGGGGCGCAGAGGCTGCGGTTGCTGCCGCTGTGCGTTTTGTGGCCTGTGCGACTGGCTTGCGTTTGGCAGCGGTCGGTTTTGCCGCGCTGTCGGCCTTTGCCACGGGTGCAGCCTTGGCTACCGAGGCTTTGGACCGCTGCGCAGGTGCGGTCTTTGCAGGTTGCGCCTTGGCCGCCTTGCGTGCCGAGGTCGATTTCACCGCTGGCACAGATTGGGACACCGGTGCGCTCGATTTCTGAGCAGAGGACATCGGGCTCAATGTCGTAAGGCGTGACATGGCTTGAAACAGCTCGATCTGCTTCGTCAGGGCGTAGCCTGCCATGCGAATGGCTGCGGTTTGAGCATGGATAGGATAGAGAAATGGGGTCATGTTCGGGGGTCCCAAGTCAAAAAGGAAGGATCAACAAAAGCATCCGTAACCGGCGCAAATCGACCCACAGAAGGATCAAGGCGTGTCTCGATTGGGTTTCGCATAACGGCCCCACTCATATGGACGCAGCTGCGAGGCTCTTACGCGGCTGACGCTTTCAGTCTCAATATAAGACACAATTCTGCACTTGCAGCAAAAATTATGCCGCACCCGCAAAATACCGGCGCAAATTCGCTTCAGCCGGACTTTAGCAACACAAGCGCCTAAAAATTGAGCAGCTTGGAACGCCGCACGAGCAACCGCCCTTGTCACCGCAACCGGCTTGCCCCCCTGGCGGCAGGCGGTGGCGCGCCGCGCAAAGCGCGGCGCCCGGCCCAACGGGAGGCGGTGCATCTTCGATGCATCGACGACGGGCGGGAGCCTCCCCGCCTCGCTCCTCCAACGTCAGCCGACGTGGAACAGGGTGTTGAACAGCTTGGGATCCAGGCTGGCCGCAGCGAAGGTCGGGCCTTCGGTCAGCACTGACACCGCATCATGGCTGTGCAGGCTCTCCTGGTGGCTGGCAATGACCCGAAAGTCGCCAACGTGATGGTCGGCAAGAAGCTCTGCACAAAACGAGCGCGCGGCGTCTTCGACAAAGATCGGATTCGCTGCATTCAACTCGGCAAAGGCCTGTTCATCTTCGCGTTTGACCATGACCTGCGTCTCGGTCGGAACTGCCCGACGGCAGAGCGCGATCAGATCCTCGAACCACAAACAGTCAGCATCACAATCCACAACCACCGAAATCCGCGCGACAGAGCGTTGCGAGTGTGGCGTTGCCAGCTGGCCTCGACTCATTCGCGCATGCTCGCTCAGTTCCAGCGAACAGGGACACGTCGACGAGTATACATAGTCCAGGTGCATAATTTTCTGACGCACACCGTTCTGTTCCACCAGCTCCAGCGCGATGTCGTAGTATTGATACCCAGACAGGCCCGAGCGCAGGCTTTCCACTTTCACCGGATAAGAAAACCGCATTTGAATGCGCGCATCAAAGCTTTCCAGATCGCTTTTGTAGTCATCCAGCGCCGCCTCGATCACCTCAAACGAAAACGTGCGTTCCGCGTGTTTGTAGAAGGATCGCATGATGCGCGACATGTTGATCCCTTTTTTCTCGGCCTCCAGGCTCACTGTGCCTGTAACCGAGGTCTCAAGCGTCAGATCCGCCCCCTCTTTGCGGTGAAACCGGATCGGCAGACGAAAATTGGAAATCCCCACATGCTGGATCTGCTGCTTTGCACCCCGGATCAGGCTGGATGGGCCATTCTGCAGATCCGGCAGCGAGGCCTTATAAGCGTCGTCGACCTCAAATTCCTCGGGATAGCTGCGCGACAGCGGCGGATAGTTCACGGGAACCAATCCGGGAACCAGGCGGGCCACGCTGGGGTCAAGCTGCGCAATTTCGGCCTCGGTCGCAGTTTTCGCCCAGGCGCGCAGCACATCCAGCGCCGCAGCAGCCTCTTCGCGGTCCGGGGTCTCGTTCATGTCACGAGTATGAAAGTTCATCTGCGCAGTTCCTTTGCATGGTCCCACCCATCTAAGGGCGGTCACGGGCCATTTGAACATTTAGCCCATTTTGGCGTCATTTAGCAGTCCAAACAAAAAAGCAACGTGGAATTTTCGTCGTTTTTCATCAGAAAGCGTCAGTGAAGCTCAGATAGAGGCTCAACATCGAAATTTAATGATCGATCACTTACTTTTCTGATTTACGCTCCGTCATCCCCGAGAAGCGCTTTTTGAAACTCCATCAACCGTCGCGATTTTGCCTTGTAGTGTGCATTGATCATTACGTAGGGGCGCGGCATCTGGATTGATCGCGGATCACATTTTCTGACGCGCCCCGCTCTTAGTGCCCCGGCGATAACCCGCTGCGGCAAAAGGGCGACACCAATTCCCGCCTCGCACAGCGCCAGCGCCTCGGGCACCGATGCCGCCGCCACGTGGGAATCCTCGAATGGGCCATTGCCGTGAATTTCACGCCATTGCCGCCATCCGGGCACGGATGAAATCCGGCTGCCCCAGTTCACGTTGATCGCGCGCAGGCTGACTATCTCGGCCTCGCCTGCTGCAACCGGCACAAGGTGATCGGCAAACAGCGCTCGACTGGCATAATCCGGAAGTTCCCCCCCATAGCTGAGCCGGACATCGATGCCATACTGCTCGAGATCCAGATCCTCGGCCTCGGACCGCAGGTCAATCGGCACATCCGGCCGCAACTCGGCAAAACGCGCCAGAGCAGGCGGCAGCCACAATTGCGCCAAAGCTGGCGTGGCACTGATCACAAAAGGACGCTGCCGATCGCCTTGGCTCAGGGCATCGGTAAAGCGCGCAATTTCCGTCAGGGCCGAGGCTGCGTTTTGATAGTAGTCGCGCCCTGCATCGGTGATCCGCAGCTGGTTGGCCTTGCGCACAAACAGTTGCAGGTTCAGCCACTCTTCCAAATTGCGCACCTGCAGGCTGACCGCAGCCGCAGTTACACCCAATTCGGAACCCGCAGCAGAAAAACTGCCCGTACGTGCAGCACATTCAAAGGCCCGTAAGGCGTTCAAAGGGGGCAGGTTCATGTTTGCTCCAAGTTTTCCTAATGCTCACCAAGATTTTTCATAGTGGTCAACCCTGGCATGACGATGACAGGGTCATCGCAGCACAACTCCCGAGGTTCCCCAATGCGCGATATTCTCGATCTTGACCGTTTTCCCCTGGAGCGCCCCCACAGCTCTGAATGGCAAGCCCTTGTTGACCGCTGCAAAGCGGATCTAAAGGCCGAAGGCATGTTCAACCTGGATGGCCTGATGCTGCCAGAGGTCGCAGCCAGGGCGGTCGATGCGATGTCAGCCCCCTTTGCGACAGATGCATTCCTGCACGAGCGGATGCACAACATCTATTTCAAACACATCGACGGTCTGCCCGAAGACCACCCTGCCCTGCGGCAATTCCAAACCTCGAACCGGACGCTCTGCGCCGACCAGATCGCAGGTTCGCCCCTGCTGCGCCTATATGAATGGCCCGAGTTCGCCACCTTTCTGGCCGCCACCATGGAGATGCCGGAACTGCACGTGATGGACGATCCGCTGGCCCGGGTGAATGTGATGTCCTACCAGGAGGGTCAGGCGCTGAACTGGCATTTCGACCGCTCTGAATTTACCACAACCCTGCTGCTGCAAGCCCCTGACCAGGGCGGCGGGTTCGAATACCGCACTGACCTGCGCAGCGAGGAGGATCCGAATTACGACGGCGTGGCCAAGCTGTTGAACGGCGAGAATCCCGCCTCTAAGGTCATCACGCTGAGCCCCGGCACCTTGAATGTGTTCAAGGGCAAGAACACCGCCCACCGGGTGACCCCTGTGTCGGGCGACAAGGAGCGCGTGATTTCGGTCTTTTCCTTCTACGAGAACCCCGGCGTCGTGTTTTCTGATGCAGAGCGTATTGGCTTTTACGGACGCGCCTCATGAACGCGCCGTTCAAGGACGATCGCAAACTGGCTTATCTGAATTCCGAAGGCGCCGACAAGCCGCTCAAAAGCCCGGTATCGCATGACGTGCTGGAGCGCGCCCGCGCCTATCGCCTGTCACGGTTCCGCGCGCTGATGGATGCGCATGATGTGGCGGGGCTGTTGCTCTATGATCCGGTCAACATCCGCTATGCGTTTGACAGCTCCAACATGGGTGTCTGGACCAGCCACAACCCGATCCGCTACGCGATGATCCTGAATGGCGGGCCGGGGATCATGTTCGAATTCAAAGGCTGCGAGCATCTGAACAACGGCTTGCCCGGCATTGACGAGTTGCGCAATTCCATTGGCTGGATGTTCATGACCGCGGGCGACCGCGCAGATGAGAGGTTGAACCTTTGGGCCGATGAGATCGCCGCCGAACTGCGCACCCACGGCGGTGGCAACATGCGGCTGGCGGTGGACCGGATGGAACCCGAGGGGGTCGCCGCGCTCACCGCGCGCGGGGTACAGATCATCGAGGGCGGCCAGATCACTGAAATCGCCCGCTCGATCAAATCTGCGGACGAAATCGAGCTGATGCGCTGGACGATCCGGGTGTGCGAGGCCGGGATGGCCCGCATCTATCAGCATTCGACCCCCGGCGTGACCGAGCGCGAATTATGGGCGCATCTACATTTCGAAAACGCCCGTTCAGGCGGCGAGTGGCTGGAGACAAAGCTGCTCACCTGCGGGCCGAATACCAACCCTTGGTACAAGGAATGCTCGGACCGGGAATGCCAGTTGGGCGAGATGATCAGTTTTGATACCGACATGATTGGGCCTTATGGCTATTGCGCGGACCTGAGCCGATCCTGGACCTGCGGCGATGCTGCGATGAGTGACACGCAGAAACGGCTGTACGCAGCCGCGCGCTCCCAGATCGAGCACAACATGACGCTGTTGCAACCGGGACTGAGTTTTGCCGAGTTCAACGCCAAAAGCTGGCAGATCCCTGATGCCTATCAACCCTACCGTTATTCGCTGGCCGCACATGGCGTCGGCATGGCGGACGAATGGCCGGTGGTTCTGCTGCATCCAGATTTCGAAGCGAGCCACGGCGGTCAATTCGAGATCGGTCAGGTGATTTGCGTCGAGAGCCTGATTGGTGAGAAAGGTTCGGAAAGCATCAAACTGGAAACCCAGGTGCTGATCACTGACGATGGACCGGAGCGTCTGGACAGCTTTCCGTGGGAAATGTGAGGCTGAAAACACCGGGATGGCAGCCAATTTTTCGGCATTGGTTGCAGGTGCCGAAGTGTATCAGAGCGCCCGACTGAAATGTCCGCTTCGGGTGGGTAATGCCTTTTGCAGGCAGTTGATCCCGTCCCAAAGCCGTGTGTCGCACACCATGACAAAGGGGGCCCCAACAGTGGCGCGGGCTTCTTCGAACGTATCCAGCAATTCCTGCACACCCGTCCCGGAGATCCGGCGCGTTTTGAATCCGAAGGCCTCGAACCTCCCCGGCACCGGTTCAACGCTCATCACGTCACGCGCGTGGCCAGACGCTTGCATGTCGTTGTTGTCGACGATGTAGCAAAGGTTATCCTGCTTCTGATGCCCGGCAAACATCGCTCCTTCCCAGACATTGCCTTCCTGCAATTCACCGTCTGAGAATAGGCAATAGACCCGCTTGTGCGATCCTTGTTGACGAAGCGCCCAGGCGAGGCCTGCCGACTGGCTTGGACCTTGTCTCAGCGATCCAGCGGTAATCTCAAACCCAAGCTGGCCTTCGATGGGGCTCTGGTCGACCCAACCGCCATCAGCATTGAAGGTGCGAAGGTCGTCCATTGTGTAGTGACCCGTCTCGGCCAAGGCGCCATATGTCATGATCGCGTCTTGACCGTTGGACAAACGAGCCGGTCCTGAAACCAACCGTGTTCATCCGGACGCAGCTCGTCGCAATAGAGCGTCGCGGCAATGTCAGAAAATGCCCCCCCCTGCGTGGCATATCCCCCCGTTGACGGCAGATTTCCAATACGTTGCGCCGGATTTTGGCAGCGACAAGGTCGAGCGCAAGAACCGAGGTGTTGCGTCTCATACCATCCCCCCTGCGATGCGGTCTGCCATTGTATCAGCATCCAACCCAAGCTGCCTTCGAATGTAGGGCAGCGTGCCGCCCGGTGCCCATGCGTTGGGCAGACCGATGCGCGTTATCCATGGTCCGCCCCCAATGTCCGAGACAATTTCGGCCACAAGCGACCCTAGCCCAGTGACGATTTGATAATCTTCGACGGTACCGATCTGATTGTGCGCAAAAGCGAAATCCGCGATTTCGGCCTCATTCACCGGCTTGATCGTCGGGACGTGCAACAGTGAATGCGCGATGCCTCGTTCCTTCAGAATATCCGAAGCCTCAAGCGCCCATTGCGATCCGTGCCCGGTCGCGATGATGCCGATGCCGGACCCTTCTTTGAGCGTGTATGTCCGGCCCAGTTCGAACGTGAATTTTTTCGGGTCAAGCAAACGCGGCGTATCACCCCGGTGGCCGCGGATGTACGTCAGTCCCGGAAGATCAACTGCGGCTTCAACCACGGCGCGAAAATCCGTTGGATCCATCGGGGCAATCACCGTCGCGTTCGGGATAGCCCGTTCCATCCCAAGATCTTCCGCGGTCTGGTGGTGAATGCGGCCCGGATTTGCGATGCCGGGCGTAAAGCCACTGGTGATATTGGTCGGTCCCGTGTCTTGGTTGCTCCCCGGGCCTGACCCCGTTCCCATACAGATCATCATCTGGTCATAGGCGCGGCGTGTGATGTAACAGGCAAAGCAAGTTGCAATCGGAATGTGCCCGCCCTTGGCCACCGCACAAAGGAAACTGGTTTTGCACCATCCCGTGCCCCTGAGCGTAGTTGCCCGTAAGGACCGAGGCGCGAAACGGACAGCAGATTGGGTAAGAGGTAAAGGCCTCGCTGAAATGCACACCGTCGGCTGATAACCTGTCGATGTTCGCCGTACGGATCACTGGATTGCCCGCACAACCCATTGCGTCGTAACGCATCTGGTCGGCATAAATGATCAGGATGTTCGGTAGGTCGATCATGCGTCCTCCGTGCCGCGTTTAAGGCGGGATGTGACGGGCCCCCAAAGGATCGTCAGCGCCAAGGCCCCATAGATCGTTAGGCCAATAGGCGTATTGAAAATACTCGGTAATGCTGCCGCCGGCGATGGTCAGCGACTGGCGAAGTGAATTCTCTAAGATCGGGCCAAGAACAAAGCCAATGGACAAGGGCGCAATGGAATAACCCAGTTTGCGAACAACGTAGCCAAGAATGCCAGCCCCCAGCAAAACGCCAACGTTGAAGACTGAATTCGACACCGAATAGATTCCGACAAAACTGAGCAACATGACCGTCGGAACAACGACCGACATAGGCACCATGATCACCCCGACAAAAATCGCATACATCAGGTCCGGCTCTTCCGAGAAAAGCTTGGGCCCGGGTGTCAGTCCCTGGATCAGCAGCGCCCCCAGCAGAACTGCAGCGGCAGGTGAGCCGGGCACGCCGAGCGTCAAGGTTGGCACAAGTGCGCCGCCAACGGTCGCGTTGTTCGCAGTTTCGGGCGCGATGATGCCTTTGGGGATGCCAGTGCCAAAGGCCTTGGGATCTTTAGCGCGACGTTTGGCTTCGGAATAGGCGAAGAAAGCGCCTACGGCGGCGCCTTCTGCAATGGTCCAATATGGCAATTGAATTGCGGCAAATAGTTCGGTCTAGCTCTTTTTCTTTGAGAAATTGCTGCATTGCAGCGATACTGATATTGCGCCTGCAAGGTGGTCTCAAGGAGATGTGAGCATGCCCAAGAAACCAATTGATGTCGCGCTTCAGGGCGGTGGTTCGCATGGCGCGTTCACTTGGGGCGTCCTTGATCGACTTCTGGAGCTTAACGACATTGAAATCGTTGGCATTTCCGGCACCAGCGCGGGCGCGATGAATGCCGTCGCTCTGGCACAGGGCCTGACACAAGCTGGCCCTGAAGGTGCGCGCGAATTGCTCAGGCGCTACTGGACACGGGTGAGTCGCGCGAGCAGCACGAGCCCCTACAAACGAACTCTATGGGACAGGTTGCGCGGCGATTGGAGCTTGGAGCATTCACCCGGCTTTGTCATTTCGCAGTTCATGCGTCAGATGGCGTCACCCTATCAGTTCAATCCGCTCAACATTAATCCGTTGCGCGACCTCGTGAAGGACTGTTTTGATTTTGATGCCATCAATTCAACAGACGGGCCGCGCATATTTCTGTCTGCGACAAATGTGCGAACGGGGCGCTCGAAAGTGTTTCGCCAACCCGATCTGAGCGCAGACGCGGTCATGGCGTCAGCCTGTCTTCCACATGTCTTTAAAGCTGTGGAAATCGACGGAGAAGCTTATTGGGACGGCGGATACATGGGCAATCCGCCGCTTTTCCCCTTGGTCGACGAGACCGAGGCGCGAGACGTCGTCATCGTGCAGGTCAATCCGTTCGAACGTTCAGATATCCCAACGACCCCCTACGAGATCGAAAACCGCCTCAACGAGATCACTTTCAACTCCAGCTTAATGAAGGAGCTCCGCTCGATTGGCTTTTTGTGGGAAATAATCGAGAACGACCAACTTGATCGGAAGGCGTACCGTGATGGGCGTTTGCACCGTATCCATGCTTCTGAGGAAATGTGTAATCTCAGTGTATCCAGCAAGATGAATGCCGAAATGGCCTTTCTGGAACACCTTTTTGAAATCGGTCGCAAAACCGCCGATGATTGGGTGGAGACAGCCTGGCCGGACGTTGGAAAGACGTCAACCTGGCAGCCAAGAGAGATTTTTGACGAAAGTCTGAAACCGGCGCATCTGGCCGAAGGCACCAATCGGGGTCCGCGGAAATGATCGATATCCTTTCAGTTCTACTGTCGCTCGTGTTGCTCATGTACTTTGCGTTTCGCGGTGTCACGTTGCTGATATTGGCGCCGCTTCTTGCTTTGCTGGCTGCTGCCCTGACGGGGGCGCTGCCGATGCTGGCCAGCTTCACACAGATTTTCATGACCAACACGGGCGATTTCATTATTTCGTTCTTTCCGCTTTTCTTCCTTGGCGCAATCTTTGGAAAGCTGATGGACGACAGTGGATCGGCGCGGTCGATCGCCCACTGGGTGATCGCCAGACTTGGCGCTGACAAAGCCATTTTAGCGGTGGTGTTGTGCTGCGGCGTGCTGACCTACGGCGGCGTTTCGCTATTTGTTGTGGCATTCGCAATCTACCCGATCGCGGCGGCACTCTTTCGCGACGCAGATATTCCCAAACGACTCATCCCCGGAGCGTTGGCGCTTGGCGCGTTCACTTTCACCATGTCTGCATTGCCGGGCACCCCTGCAATCCAGAACGCCATCCCCATGCCGTTCTTCGGAACCACTGCCTTTGCAGCACCGGGTCTTGGTCTTATCGCGGCAGCCATCATGGCGGGCCTCGGAATGGCCTGGCTCAACCGTCGGGCCTCTCGCGCCGCGTCTATCGGCGAAGGCTATGGTGAACACGATGAAGGGCTTCCCGAGCCAGACAAAGAGATGCGAGTGCGCTCTCAAGGGGAAGGGTTTGACCTGAACGAGATTGAACCAGCCAATGCAAACATGACAAACGAGCCAAGCTTTTCGCTTGCCATCGCGCCGGTTGTGCTTGTGGTCGTGGTGAATTTTCTCTTCGTCCAACTCGCGGTTCCGCGTTTGGATACCAGTTACCTGGCTGAACCGTTGTTTGGACCGACAACCATAGAGGCCGTGCGTGGCGTATGGTCTATAATCGTTGCACTGACCACATCGATCCTGTTCTTGCTTGCAACCAGTTGGACACGACTGGCAAGCGTCAAAACAAGCCTAAACAAAGGGGCCGATGCGGCCGTATTGCCAATTTTCAACACAGCCAGCCTCGTGGGTTTTGGCGCGGTTATCGCGGCCCTGCCGGTTTTTCAGGCCATCACAGATGCCATGCTCGGATTAAGCGACGGAAATCCGCTTGTAGCCGTGGCGGCCTCTGTCACGACGCTCTCAGCAATCACGGGGTCTGCTTCTGGCGGCATGAGCATCGCGCTTGATGCATTAGGCGCGCAATTTGTCGAACTTGCGGCCGCAACCCATACCTCGTTGGAAGCGATGCATCGCGTCACGTCCGTCGCTTCAGGCGCCCTCGATGCCTTGCCCCATAATGGTGCGGTGATAACAGTGCTCGGCATTTGTGGCCTGACCCATCGTGAAGCATATGGTGATATCTTTGTAGTTGCTGTTCTGGTGCCGATGATCGCGTTGATTGCGATCATCCTGCTTGGGACTCTGCTAGGTGGGTTTTGAAGCTGAAAAGATAGTGGTTCGGGGATGACTATAATCGAGAATACCGCAGAAATTATCGCTGACATCGTTGATGCTGGCGTAATCGTGCTCCTCGCAGGCGGCCTTTGCCTCCTGCTCGTCCAGTGCTTCAAATTACGAAGGCGTGGTGAAACGCCTAAAGCCGTCTTCTTGAATTTACGGCTTAATCTCGGACAACTGATCTTACTTGCGCTTGAAGTGCTGATTGTCTCAGATATTTTGCACAGCATTGCCCATCGGTCTCTGGAAGATCTTGGGGCGCTTGGGGCGATCGTTCTTATCAGGATTCTGCTTGCATTTTTCCTTGACCGAGAACTCGATCGACTTTCATCAAACAGCAAATAGACAACGCAATAAAACACTGCGCCTGTTTTGTCCGCGACTTGGCTGTCGAAACAGACCGCAGAGCAAAAACCAGTTTGGATATTGTAGGTTTCCGCCCTCTTGAATGGCTGCAAACGGGGAACCTGCGGCCCCCGCAGAAAACACAACGCTGCGCGAGCAAGAGAACGCCGCGTCAGCGAAGCGGCAGCAATGAGTGACGGCAATGTGCGCAACGCGGACCTGTGCAGTTGCAATTTTTTTGCTTACGCAGAAAGCCTTGGCTGTTGCGGTGTCGAGCTCGTTGCTTTTGTGACTTGCGCTTCGAAGCGGTCATCCGATCACATAATTCTATGACCGCGTATCTCGCTCATAAGGCTTCGTCACTGATCAGACGCATCCCGAGGTGGGCCGGCGGCGTTCCTACAGCGCATCCACCACGCGCGGGGTCCCTGACCAAGAAAGACATTGCGGCCAAGTGCTCTCCACCCACGAAGAATGCCGGACAGCGATCAGGAGATGTCCCGCCATCCAGCCCATCATAGCATTCCATGGTCCATTCCCAAACGCTGCCATCGAGATCCACGACGCCTTCTGGGGAGGCAGAAAAACTGCCCTGGGGTTTGAGTGCCCGAGGGGCCAGACCTTCAACAAGGTAGCTGGAAGCCCACGTCAGCGACGGATCCGTGAACAGTGGATCGGGTTTCTCAGGGAGAACGGCGGCCGCCATGACATTCCATTCTCCAGCAGTCGGCAGCCGGAAGTTATGACGACTTCTCTTGTTGATCCAGGTGACATAGTGCTGAACATCCATGTAGTTCAGGCCGGTTGCCGGTGTTTTGGCGGGGTCTTGGTCAGGTCGTGCACGCAAGGTGAACTCACAGGCACCCTCGTCTGCACATCTGTTCCATTCGGTTACGGTGACTTCATGCTTTTGCACGTAGATCGAACGCCCGTCCGGCAAAATGATGGCCTGCCCAGCCATCATTGGCAGATAGGCTGGGTCCGGGCCGCGCTGCGAGAGCGCGACCCAAGCGATGGTTGCCGCCGCAAGACACAAGGAGGCGAAACAAAGGGACGTCTTGCCAAGACTGGCCTTTGAGCTTGCAGCGGCGGACATCGGTCCTCCCCCTCTCTTAGGCTTCGAAACTGCGCGGGGCGACGACCTGCTCCATGAGCGCGTTGTCCCACTGGCCTTCGACCACGACGTGAGCAGTTGCGCCCAGCATCACACCTTCAATCAGGTTGTGGTTTACATAGGCGTAGACGCCCGGCTGCTCGAAGGTGTACATCGCCGCTACGGCACTGCCGCCACGCACGAACCAAGTTTCCATGTCTTGCAGAGGCGCGTCAGTGAACGAGCTTTCCCAGACATAGTTGCCATGTCCGCCGATCAGGTGCGGCCGGGAATCCCGGTTTGCCTGATTGTGGATCATTAGCACGGTCTCACCAACCTTGGCTTTGATCGCGCCTTCACCCGTTAGGGCACCCACTGCACCGTTAAACACGGAATGGGTTGGGATCAGGCCACGCATTGCTTCAAGACTGTCGGCATAGTCGTCGCCTGCCGCCTCGTAGGTACGGTAGTCGCCGTTCTCGTCCTTGGGCAAGTAATAGTCCTGCTCGCCGAAATAAGCGATGCTGTCATAGCGCAGCGGGTTGCCATCCTTGTCCTTCAGGCCATCGCGCGGCAGCACCATGATGGCACCGTTCATGCCGTGAGTAACGTGATACGGGATCATGTCGCCGCCCGGAGCGCAATGGTAGGTGAAGCAACCAGGCTTGGTTGCCTTCCAGCGCAGCACGCATTCCTCGCCGGGGTAGATATGGGTCAGGCCACCGCCACCTAGGGCGCCGGTCGAAGCATGGAAGTCGATATTGTGTTCCATCATGCTGGAAGTCGGGTTGCGCAGCGTCAACTCTACCATGTCGCCCTCGTGGACGATGATCAGTGGACCAGGAACGGAACCATTGTAGGTCAGTGCCCAGACGCTTGCGCCATTGTCTTCGTCAACCACCATAAGCCGCTCTTCGGTTTCCATAGTGATCTCAACGATCTTGGGCCCGCCAGTCGCGACCTGCTCGTGTGCGGGTGCAAAAGGTGGGGGTACGAGCTTCTGCTTCACACGGGTGTAGCCCGACAAATCGGCAGGCTTGGCATCTGTTGCGGCCTCTTCTTTGCCCGCCACCCGATAGATGTTGTTCGAGACCGTGTTAATACCGTGCAGTTTCGGTGTCCGCTGTGCAGCCATCGCAGTGGCCCCTGTCATTGCAGCTGCTCCGGCGAGCATACTGCCACGCAGGACATTGCGGCGGCTGGTTTTCATCAATCCTGGGTTTACATATTTGGCCATTTCATCCTCCATCAATTGTGGGTTTGACCTTTTCGTGTGCTTAGGTTGGCGCGCTTCACAGGCCCGCCAGTTGGGCTTCGAAACGTTTCTTGGCTTTCTTCGGCACGCGGCCGGCCAGAAAATCCTCGGGCGGTTGGACGTCGCCAACGACGATCGTCATCACCATGCCCATGGCGTAGTGCGGCTTGCAGATCACGCCATAGACACCTTCGGCATCCAGAGTGATCTCGATCTCTTGGTTGATCTTGCCCTTAAAGCCTTCTGCCCCTTCTGGGATCAGGCCTTTTCCGGTCTCAGCGTTATGCCCCTTGTCGCTGGCCAGAAACTTGATCGTGTCCCCGGGCGCGGCTTGGATGAACGCCGGTTCAAACACCATGCGCTCGCCATCGCTGCCCTTGTTGAGCATCTTGACCTCAAAGGTTTCCGCAAAAGCGGCGCCTGCCATCAACGTGGCCAGGGCAACGCCGGTTGTAACTGTGCGGATCATCAGTCTGTCCTTCCATTTTTGATCTCTTGAGATGGACTTTATTGGGTTCGGCGCGGCGGAATTTGCGCTGGCGCAAGGTTTCCGGCGTTTTTGGAAGGCCGGGGTTGGCAGTGAACTGGCTTTGTCATCGCGAATGTGCCAATTCGGATGGGCAATGACTGAGAACGCAAAGAAAACCCTGCCGCGGCTTGATGAAAGCTTGCTGACGCACCTGCCGCCCTTTTCGCAACTCGAACGGCGCCAGATCCGTGTTATTCTGGATCAGGCCAGTTCACGGCGCTACGACGAGGGCGCACACATTTTTGAAGAGGGTGAGGCCGCCGAGCGGTTTTTCATGCTGCTCGATGGCTACGTCCGCGTCGTCCGTGTCACCCAGACGGGCGAACAGGTCACGGCGCTGCACATTCCATCCGGGCAGCTGTTGGGCATTGCCAAGGCCATCGGGCGCGAGAGCTATCCCGCCACAGCCGTCACCGCGACCGAGTCCATCGTGCTCAGCTGGCCCATGCGATTGTGGGACACCTTTGTGGCAGACTACGACGGTTTTGCGACCGAGACCTATAAGACCGTCGGCCATCGCGTCGGAGAGTTGAACACACGCATCGTTGAGCTTGCCACGCAACAGGTTGAGCAGCGGGTGGCCAATGCGTTGTTGCGATTGATCAATCAGACCGGGCGCAAAGTCGACGACGGGATCGAGATCGACTTTCCGATCACCCGACAGGACCTGTCGGAACTGACTGCAACCACCCTGCACACGGTCAGCCGGTTGCTGAGCGCGTGGGAAAAGCAGGGGATTGTCGAGAGCAAGCGCAAGCGCATCAAGGTCTGCGATCCACATGCATTGGTCGAGCTGTCTCAGCTCTGACCGTCCACCGCGCGTTGCAATTCAGCCCTGAACACCTCTTCGTCCAGATTGTACTCTGTGCAGGCATCTGTGACCGTATGGAACGGATTGACCAGACAGCCGACGCATAACATCCCGTGGCTCAGAAAGACCTCGATGGTCTGGGGCCAGATCTTCATTACATCCGACAACATCAAATCTGGGTCATCCAGGCGGGGCATGCGCGTGTCCTTTCCCCTCTCACGCTAGGGGCTGAACCGCGACAAACGTTGTGCTGGCGCAAATTGGCGCCGTATTGGCCAAGCTACCAATAGGCATCCCGAGGTGAAGGAGGCCTAGGCATGGCTGAAATCTTAACAAAATCGCGGGCGCGCAACATCTTCTACGGGGGTTCGATATTCTTTGTCGTGATCTTTGTGGGGATGACCGTCCACAGCCACCGTTACGTGGTGAACCAATCAACCGCAGGTATGGAACTGAGCGAAGAGGTCGTGTTGGGCAAACACGTCTGGGAGCGCCATTCCTGCATCAACTGTCACAGCCTGCACGGCGAAGGCGCCTATTTCGCGCCCGAGTTGGGCAACGTCATGACCCGGTGGGACGTGATGGAGTCGCCTGAGGACGCCTATGAAGTGCTGGATGGCTGGATGAAATCGCAGCCCACCGGCATCGAAGGCCGTCGCCAGATGCCGTTTTTCGAGCTGACCGAAGAAGAGACACGCGGCCTGGCCGAGTTCCTTCGTTGGGCCGATCAAACCGACACGCAGGGCTGGCCGCCCAACGACGCGGGTTAAGAGGCGCAAGGAGAAAAACCATGAAATATCAATCTCAAAAGGTGGCGTACTACTACTTTCTGGCGGCCATTGCCCTGTTTGGCATTCAGGTGCTGGGTGGGCTGTTGGCAGGCTGGATCTATGTCTCGCCCAATTTCCTGTCTGAACTTTTGCCGTTCAACATCATTCGCATGATCCACACCAACGCGCTGATCGTCTGGCTGCTCTTGGGCTTCTTTGGGGCCGCCTATTTCCTGATCCCCGAAGAATCCGAGCGCGAGATCTATTCGGTCAAGTTGGCTTACATCCAATTGATCATTCTGCTGGTCGGCACGCTTGGCGCGGTGGGGTCCTACCTTGTGGGCATCCACGGTGGGCGCGAGTTCCTAGAACAACCGCTCTGGGTCAAGTTCGGCATTCTCGTGGCTGCGCTGATCTTCCTGTTCAATGTCTCGATGACGGTTCTCGCGGGCAAGAAAACTGCGATCACCAACGTGCTGCTCATGGGTCTGTGGCTCTTGTCGCTGCTCTGGATCTTTGCCTTCATCAACCCCGACAACCTGTCGCTGGACAAGATGTATTGGTGGTTTGTTGTGCACCTCTGGGTCGAGGCGACCTGGGAACTGGTAATGGCCGCAATCCTGGCCTTCCTGCTGCTGAAACTGACCGGCGTGGACCGCGAAGTGGTCGAGAAATGGCTTTATGTCATCGTGGCCACCGCGCTCTTTTCCGGCATCCTTGGCACCGGACACCATTTCTATTGGATCGGCTTGCCGGGCTACTGGCAGTGGATCGGCTCCATCTTCTCGACGTTTGAGGTGATCCCCTTCTTCCTGATGATGAGCTTTGCCTTTGTCATGGTCTGGAAAGGTCGCAAGAACCACCCCAACAAGGCCGCGCTGCTGTGGTCGCTGGGATCGTCAACCGTTGCGTTCTTTGGTGCTGGTGTCTGGGGCTTTCTGCACACGCTGCACGGGGTGAACTTCTATAGCCACGGCACACAGATCACCGCGGCCCACGGTCACCTGGCCTTCTATGGGGCTTATGTGGCGCTGAACCTGGCGGTCTTCACCTACGCGATGCCGATGCTACGCGGGCGGATGCCTTACAACCAGGTGCTCAACATGGCCTCGTTCTGGTTGATGACAGGCGGGATGGCGTTCATGACCTTTGTTCTGACCTTTGCGGGCACCATCCAGACCCACATGCAGCGGGTTGTCGGTGACTATTACATGGAGGTGCAGGACGCGCTGTCGGTGTTCTACCTGATGCGGTTCGGCGCAGGTGCCGCCGTGGTGATCGGGGCGCTGCTCTTCATCTACGCGATGCTTGTTGTGCGCAAAGACGAAGTCATTGCCCCCGGCGCAGCAAGCTCGGTTCCAGGAGAGTAAGGTATGAACATGCAATCTCCCCCCACCCTGCCGTTTTACCATCCCGTCGCGCGTGAATGCGAGCTGTTCGAGACGGCCTATGACAACGGTTTGCCCCTTCTTCTGAAGGGGCCGACCGGCTGCGGCAAAACCCGCTTTGTGGAACATATGGCGGCAAAGCTGGGCAAGCCGCTTTACACTGTCGCCTGCCACGACGACCTGTCGGCGGCCGACCTGATCGGGCGTTATCTGCTCAAGGGCGGCGAAACCGTCTGGGTCGATGGTCCGCTGACACGTGCCGTGCGCGAGGGTGGCATCTGTTACCTTGATGAAGTGGTCGAGGCGCGCAAAGACGTCACCGTGGTCCTGCACCCGCTGACCGACACGCGACGCACGCTGATGATCGACCGCACGGGTGAAGAGCTGGTTGCGCCGCCTGAGTTCATGTTGGTGGCCTCTTATAACCCTGGTTATCAGAACGTGCTCAAACGACTGAAACCTTCGACCCGGCAGCGGTTTCTGTCTGCATCCTTCGACTTTCCACGCGAAGAGATCGAGATCGCCATTGTCGCGCAAGAAAGCCGGTTGGAACCCGGCCGCGTTGCACCTCTGGTCCGGTTGGGCGGGCATATTCGCGAGCTGTCGGGCATGGATCTCGAAGAAGGCGTATCCACGCGCTTGTTGATCTATGCCGCCACGTTGATGGCGGGCGGAATGGGCGTCACCCAGGCGATCGAGGCAGCCATTGTCGAACCATTGACGGATGAGCCGGACATGCAGCAGGCGCTGCGCGATCTGGTCGCCACGATCTACGGATAGACCGATGCGACTTCTCGATCTGATGGAGCCCGAAGAGACGGTTGGCAATCTCTGGCACGACATGGCCAGCGGCATCGCCTTGGGTGAAAGCCACCCGCAGGCGGCGGTCACGTTTGCCTCGGTCCGCGCCAGCCTTTCAGTGCTGTTTCGCGCCTTGGGCGGTGCCAAGGGGGTAGAGCTGTCAGAGGTTCCGGCGACCTTGGTGCGCCATCGTCGCCCCATCCGCCGCGCCCTGGGGGCTGAACGGGATCGGGAGTGGGTGGCTAGCTATGACGGCGAACGTCTTTCCTTGCCACCTGCCATCGCCGCCTTCCCCGAGGCCCGCCTGAACAGGGCGGCCTATTTCTGGCTGACCGCGCAAGCCGCCGTCAGTCAGTTGTCCGAGATGCATTTTCCCGAAGGCGATCCCGCCCTCGACGTGGCACAAATTCAGGCCAATGCCCGCGCCGCCGATCTGGCATTCAAGCACTGTCCGGGGTTGCGGCAAGCCTATGCCGAAATGGCGCATCACTGTACGGGTGCGCGGCCCCAGGTAATCCGGTCAGGACTTGAGGCTGCAATCGAAAAAGCCGTGTGTGATCAACTCTGTGGTGTCCCTTCAGCTCTGGAAACAGGTGCCACCCCGCGCGGCTACAAACCCTTTGCGCCTGTGCCAATCTGGCTACGGTACACCAAGCCGGGGTCCGGAGCTGCGGCCACGGACGAGCAGGCCGACCCCGTCGCTCCGCCCCCGAACGCGGCCCAAACCAACCGCAAGCTTGGGCAGCGCAAGGATCAGGACCAACAGAACCGCAAGGACAGCTTTATCATCCATCGCTTTGAATCGATCCTGTCCTGGGTCGAGTCTATGAACATCAACCGCAGCGTCGATGATGATGACGATGAAAACGCCCAGAAAGCGGCGGACGATCAGGACCAGATCACCCTGTCCAAACACGACCGCAAGGCAGCAACGCGCTTGCGGTTGCATCTGGATCTGTCGCCAGCTGATGCTGACCACGAAGCACTGGCAGGCGAATTCACCTACCCCGAATGGAACCATCGCTCGCGCAGCTACATGGACGGGCATTGCCGTGTGCTCGAAGCCCCGGCGCAGCCGGATGACGAGCACCCGTTCCACCCTCATGAGCGCCGCGTGCGCGAGGTGCGGCGTCAGTTCGAGGCGCTACGCCCCCGTCGTATCCTGCAACCGCGGCAGGTGGACGGTTCGGAGCTGGATCTGGATGCACTGCTGACGGCGCGGGCCGATCTGGTCGCAACCGGGCGCGGCTCAGACCGCATCTGGCAGGCCTTGCGTCAAACGGATCGCGATCTGTCGGTCGCCTTTCTGATCGACAATTCCCGCTCGACCGAGGCCGCCATCGGCGACACATCCGTGATCGAAGTGGCCCGCGAAGCCATGGCGGCGCTCGCCGCCGGGATCGACGCCGCAGGCGACCGGCTCGGCATCTGGGGCTTTTCCTCGCTCCGGCGCGACCGGGTGTTCCTGACCAAGTGCAAACCCTTCGACGCCCCGCTGAACGCCGACACAACCGCCAACATCGGCGCGCTGCGCCCCGGACACTACACTCGCCTGGGTGCCGCCATCCGCCACGTCAGCACGCAGTTGGCCGAGGAACCTTCGGCCCACAAGCTGTTGGTCGTTCTGACCGACGGCAAGCCCAACGATCTGGACCATTACGAGGGCCAGCACGGCATCGAAGACAGTCATATGGCTGTGCAAGAGGCCCGTCGAAATGGGTTGAGCCTGCATGGCGTCATCATTGATGAGGACGGCCAGGATTGGTTCGCCCGCATTTTTGGCCGCGGTGGTTTCACCCTGTTGCCCAACCCCGAGCGGCTGACGCGCGCGCTGCCCGAAATCTATCGCACTCTGACACAGGAGACATAACATGCGCTTCCTTTTTCCTCTGACAGGCTTTTTCGTTCTTATCGGTTCGCGTCTTTTCGCCGAGGGCTTTGATCGTCCGATCCCACAGGCGCAATCTGCATTGGCCGAATTCTGGTATGCGATGGCCTGCATCGCGCTCATCCTCAGCATGATCGCGGTACAATGGCTGGTCTCGCGCAGATGACCCCGCAGGGCTGGTCCACGGTCAAAATCGCGATTGCGCTATACCCGTTCGGCGCGGGTGCCGCAGCGGTCAATGTGTTCTTTGCGTCCCTGATATTCAGTTGGGTAGGCGGACCCGTGTTGTCCACCAGCCTGTCGATCCTGATCGGTGCGATCCTCGGCGTGCCAGCGACTTGGTATTTCGCGCGGCACATCCGCCATCTCATGGATGTCGCCGAAGAAAGGTCAGAAGCATGAGAATGCAACGGACCCGCTCCTCGGACGGCCGAATTTCAAAGAACAGTAGAGGAAAATCGGGATCGCCATGACAGCACAGACATCGTCAAGGCAATCGCGCCGCTGGCAGGGATCCGCGCTTTTCAGTTTCGGGTTCGTCCCCTTCTCCTCCTTGGTGTACTGCGGGTCGCAATCGCCATGATCGTCTGATGGCGTTCGGGGTTCTGCACCTGATCCGGCCGACCCGCAGGCTTTTGTGCTTCGTGCTTCCTATGACTTGACCCCGCTTGGGACTTTCGCGACTTGTTTGGATCAGATCGTGGGCAATCCAGGGACCGCAGGGGCGCAGCCCCCCTAGATGGCTGGTGCGATCGGCCCGATGACCCTCGCGGTTATGAGCCGTGCAACGCTGCGCCACACAGGTCGGGTTCTGACTGCAAATTGTGCAACCGTCGTGAATTATCTTTGCGTATTCGCTACCGCTTTCACACGGTTCCTGCCCCTCCTGAAGCCGGATTTCAGCCATTTGCCCGGCGTTCTGCGGTTGATGGCATTTGTCGGGTTTGCGGCGGCCTATGGTCCCTTGCTCCTCAAACCCAAGCACGAAAGTCAAAGATGACCTGGGCGAGTTTCGCAGGCGTATTTTCGCTTTTCCTTGCGATGCATTGCTGCTGTCCCGGAATCAATCCGTGGAATTGCGGCTATTCAGATCGGACATTTGCCGGAAAGAAGGCCACTGGGGCTAAACGCGGTGTTTCGCCTATGTCTGCATTTACACCGCGCTGCAACACCGGGCGATGCAGTCGCGCAGAATTTCCTGCGCTGCGAGCGCGCGTAGCATCATTTTGGTCTTCCGGTGTGGGCTCGAAGCGACCAACACGACGGCGTGCATAAATGTCGACTTCAGGCTGTCGGTCAAACTTTGCAAACCCCGCCATCTGCACATCGCAACCCTTGATGCGGTCCACAGCATCGGAGGTAGTCCACTAGGTTCGGTGAGTGGTCGCTCTTGGTGAGATGGACCAAGGATTTTGCACCGGCAGCATCCAGGGCGTATCAACCCATGTCTTTGACCGCTTCGGGCTGATTGCTGCCATCGCTGACTTTTCCACGTCCCAAATGTGCAATCTGTGCTACACTTCAGCAGAGGTTGATCAAGCAGGAGATGTGTCGATGTTGTCGCATTCACTTCGTCTCGCCATTGCAGCAACGATCCTGATCCCGATGGCGGGTGTTCTTTCCACGCAAGCGTCCGCGCAAAGCTCGGACATTCCGAACTGGCTGCGCAAACATGTCGGTACTGGCGAGGGGCAGATTGCCCGCGTGGTGCTGACCCGCGCGCGGGCGCTCTACTTTGAGAAACGACGGCAGGGGAAGATCAGCAACCCTTGCTATCTGGCCAAGGACGCCACCCGCCCCAGCACGGTCGGGGGGCGACCCGGGCGGCGGTTCTATGTGATCTGCGAGGACAGGCGAATGTTCCGCGCGGTGTCGTCGGGCTATGGCAACGGGCGCAAGCTGCAGCGCGCCAATTTTTCCAATGGGCGGCAATGCGCAAAGAATTTCAGCAACGCCGAAGGCTCTAAGCTGACGATGGGTGGGGCCTATGTCACCGCCGAGTCGCGGACGTCCTTCAAAGGGTATTACACCCAGGGCGGCAGGAAAGTGCCTTTTCATCGCACGTTTTTGCTGTTTGATGGCGAAGGCGAAACCTCAAACGCGCGCGAGCGAGCGATTGGCGGGCATCAGGCTGTGTTTCTGAAATGGCAATGCCGGATGAAGAAGCCTCAAAGCCCCCATGCGGACAAAGAGGGCTATGTGCCCTATGGCAGGTTGGTGAATTATACGGGCGGGCGCAGCAACGGCTGCACGACTTGGTCGCCATCAGAATCGCGCGATATTCTGGCGCTGACCAATGGCAACCCGACAACGCTCTACATCTACCCGGAAGGCAAGGACATCAACGCGGTGGCCAAAGCGGTCCAGAAAGGCATGTCAGTGCCAGGTGCTGGGCTCTACTGGAGTGCAACCTGTCTAAAAGCCATAGGCGCGCCGCGTTTCTGGCCCAAGCGAACCTTGCAGCCCGTGATCAACCAGTGGCGACAGTCCTTGCCAAAACAACCGCCGCTGGAGCTGCCGATCTGCAAATAACAAGCGTAGCTTGGTAGCTCGGAGGTCCTCCCGCCCGTCGTCGATGCATCGAAGATGCACCGCCTCCCGTTGGGCCAAGCCTCGCTTCGCTCGGCGGTTGGCGCCAAATCTCGGAAACCTGTCCTTCCAACGTTAATGTTTTTGGAAAACATCCCGTCTGGACGCAACTGCGCCGAGCCGAAGGCTCGGCGCCCGGCCCAAGGCCGTTAGCAGGGCTGACGCAGTCAGGTCTGCTCGGGCGCGGGAGCCCCCCGAGCCATGTCCTGTCAATCCAACCGCGCGTTATGCCTGCAGGTTGTCCAGCGCCTGGCGCACATCCGACAACAGATCGTCGGCGTCTTCCAGACCGACAGAGAAGCGGATCAGGCCGGGGGTGATGCCCAACTCGTCCCGCTGTTCTTCGCTCAGACGCTGGTGAGTGGTTGTCGCCGGGTGGGTCACGATGGATTTCGCGTCGCCCAGGTTGTTCGAAATCACCGGGATCGTCAGTGCATTCAGAAACGCAAATGCCGCCTCTTTACCGCCCTTGATGTCCAGCGACAAAACCGTACCGCCCTTGCCACCCAACTGGCGTTGCACCAATTCATTTTGCGCATGGGTCGCTAGGCCCGGATAAAGCGTGCGTTCCAGTGCCGCATGCCCTTCCAACGCCTCGGCAATCTTTTGCGCTGACGCCGCTTGCGCATTCACACGCAGAGCCATCGTCTCGATCCCCTTGAGCATGACCCAGGCGTTGAACGGGCTGAGCGCCCCGCCTGTGTGCTTGAGATAGGGTTCGACGGTGCCGCGGATGAACTCCTTGGTGCCGATGATCACACCGCCCAGCGCGCGGCCCTGACCATCGATATGCTTGGTCGCCGAATAGACGACCACGTCGGCGCCCTGCTCGATCGCGCGGGAAAACACCGGGGTCGAAAACACGTTGTCGACCACAACCAGCGCCCCAACCGCATGGGCAAGCTTGGCCACACCTTCGATGTCGATCACCTCGAGTGTGGGGTTGGACATGGATTCAAAGAAAACAGCCTTGGTGTCGGGGCGGATCGCCGCCTCCCACTGCGCCAGATCGGTGCCATCGACAAACGTCACCTCGACCCCGAAACGGGCCAAGATGTTTTCCAGGATATAGAGACAGGAGCCGAACAGCGCCTTGGCCGACACCACGTGATCGCCTGCCTTGAGCATCGAAGTCAGCGCACCGTTGACAGCCGCCATACCGGATGCGGTGGCAAAGGCGTCTTCGCCGCCTTCAAGCGCCGCAATACGCTGTTCGAACATGGAAACAGTCGGGTTACCGTAGCGGGCATAGATGAACTCATCATCACCGCATTCGATGAACCGCGCTTCGGCAGCTTCGGCGTTATCGTAGACGAACCCCTGGGTCAGAAAGATCGCTTCGCTGACTTCGTTGTATTGGCTGCGGCGCACACCACCGTGGACGGCTTGGGTCCGCTTATTCCAGCTGTCGCTCATGTCGTCATTCCTTTCTCTGCTTTCCGGCGGAAAGCTCAAAATAAAAAACCCCTAACGCGGTCAAGCGAAAGGGGGCTTTCATCCTGACCTTTTAGCGGTGTTGTTTAGCGTGGCCCGCAATCCGGTAACAAATCGCCACGTAGCTCGTGTCTCAGCGTTTACGCCTCGCGACAAGCTGCGTCAAGCCTACCTCGGTCACGATCTATTGCAGCTGGCAACACCAACCGTCACGGAGCTGTAACCGGGGCTTCACCCAACCGTCATAGCGTCATGCAAAGCCGATCATGCACATCTGGATTGGGGCAACTGGATGACGATACTTCGGATCAACGCGCAAGGAACGCAGCCGGGATTGCATGACAGCCCGCAATCGGTGGACAGCCTGATCCGGCAAACACGCGACATTCCCGGACCAGTTGTGATCATGACCCACGGGTACACCTACTGCCCCCACGATCCGGTCGACTGCCCACACCACCTTGTGTTTTCCATGACGCCTCAAACCTATCCCAAACGCGTCAAAAGCTGGCCGCGCGCGCTCGGGCTTGACCGCACCGACCGACTGACCGTTGCCTTTGGGTGGAATGCACATGGAACCCTTTGGTCCGCGCGGCGGTGTGCGCTGCAGGCCGGGCAGGCACTGGCCCGTGTCGTCATCGGCCTGAAACAAGAGAACCCGAACCGCCCGATCCATTTCATTGGCCATTCCCTAGGCGTCGAACTGGCGCTGGAGGCCTTGCACCACTTGGAACCGGGTGACCTGAGCCGGATCATCTCTCTGACAGGCGCAACCTACCGGGCGCGGGCACTTGCGGCGCTGTCCACGCCGGCCGGAGCAGCGGCGGAATTCATCAATGTGACCGCGCGCGAAAACGATCTGTTCGATTTTTTGTTTGAACGGTTGATTGCACCGCCCCTTCCCCATGACCGGGCCATTGGCCAAGGTATTGCCGCTGCAAATGCCGTAACGCTTCAGTTGGATTGCCGCGACAGCCTGAACGCTTTGGCCGCCCTTGGCGTGTCGATCGAAGCCCCAGACCGCCGGGTCTGTCATTGGTCCAGCTACATGCGCCCCGGCGTGTTTGCCCTGTATGACCGCCTGCTGTCCTCAGACAAACCGCTTTCTTTGGCTACGCTGCGAAATGCCCTGCCCGAACAGACCGACGCGCGTTGGTCACGTTTGTTTGCAATGCCGCGCTATGACTTTCCCTTGCCGTTTGTACAAAATACCCCATGATCCGCTTCTGATATCCGGGCCATCCGGCGCGACAAAGGGAGCGTGACATGCAACAACCGATTGATTTGTATTACTGGCCTACGCCCAACGGGTGGAAAGTGTCGATCGCTCTCGAAGAGATGGGACTGCCTTACAACCTGCACCTGGTCAACATCGGCAAAGGGGATCAATTCGACCCCGAGTTTCTGAAAATCGCGCCCAACAACAGGATGCCTGCCATTGTTGATCCTGATGGCCCGGATGGCGTCTCGGTGTCGCTGTTCGAAAGCGGCGCGATCCTGATGTATCTGGCGCGCAAAACCGGGCAGTTCTATGGCGAATCCGAACGCGACCACCTGAGCGTCGAGCAATGGCTGATGTGGCAGATGGGGGGTGTCGGACCAATGGCGGGACAGGCACATCACTTTCTGAAGTACGCGCCCAACATGGATCCACCGCAGGACCTGCCCTATGCCAAGGACCGTTATCGCGCCGAGGTGGGCCGTCTTTACGGCGTTCTGGATCGGCGCTTGGCCGAAAACGAATATGTGGCTGGCGATTTCTATTCCATTGCGGACATGGCGATCTGGCCATGGGCTTGTCTTTGGGAGGGGCAGCAGCAGATGCTTGAGGACAAACCCCATTTCGCACGTTGGCTGGAGCAGGTCGGCAACCGCCCCGGCGTGCAGGCTGGGCAATCCTTGAAAATCGAATTGCGAGGGGATCACCGCAGCAAACAGGCGCAGGATACGCTGTTCAAACGAAAGTGAAACAAGGCGGCTCAGATGTCTTCTTGCTGGACTTTATCGGGTTCAAGGTCTGCTTCGACACCATCAAGTTCAACAGTGACCAGTCCCAGTTTGCGCGCAGCCGCAAGGCTCAGAATGCCAGAGTCGAGCCCTTCGGGCTTTTGATACCGGCGCACCGCAGCCCGGGTGCGCGCGTCCATTTCGCCATTGATTGGCCCGCGGTACAAATACCGGACCGCCAGGGCACGCTGAACCGAAGAGACGAATTCGGATGTCATTTCGTCCGCACAGGGGGTCTGAAACCAAGTCTCTTGCCGGGGGCGAACGATCTGCTGTTGCGTTTCTGTCTTGAAGATCGCGGGCTGCTGTACAGAGCCATCAGCCAGCACTTCGGCCGGTTGCAGCATCACCTGATTGGTGACGGTTTCGATGATGGCAGGTGTCACATCCTTGCCCCAACAGGTGTTGGGTGCGGCACCGGGCGGGGCCTCGGCGTTGAAACGCGTGACTTCCGGCTCGTTCAACCCACCCAAATCAGGCACAGCCGAGCCACAGGCCGCCAAGACCGTCAGCGCAAGCGCGCTCAAGATGGTGCGAAACTGGGTCATGCTCGGGCCTCTGTGGGCGTTTGGCGTGACCATACCGCAAAAGGGCGCGCGGCGCAAAGGAAGACATCAGGGGGCGTCTTGCGGGGCTAGAAGATGGTCCAGCATGTCCGAGATGTCCTCGATCTCTTCGGCGATCACGTGAGTGACCGAATGCGCCCGCTGCATTCGACCCGTCACCCGCAACAGCCGCCCGGCAATGACCGCGCGGCGGAAGCGTTCGTAGATCTTGCGCCAGACCACGATGTTGACCACACCGGTTTCATCTTCGAGCGTGAGAAAAATCACCCCCTTTGCGGTTCCAGGCCTTTGGCGCAGGATCACCAGCCCCGCTACCGTGATCCGCGCGCCCTCGGGTGGTTCCTCCAACCGGGCGGCCATCACGCAGGCAGGCGGGCGTGGCCAACCGCCTGAACCAGAGGTTTGGTGAATCGGTGTCACGAACATCACGGTCCCGCCCTGTTTTGGATCACAATCACAGGAACAAAGATAGAACATACGTTACGAAAGTCCAGACGCGTCGCTCGGGGTCGCAAATGACACTGGCGTCGTCCATGTCCCTTGTCTAAGGAGTTCGCGGAACATCGCAAAGGAAGACGTGAGCAATGGCAAAGATCACTTACATCGAGCACGGTGGCAAAGAGCATACCGTCAATGTCGCCAACGGCCTGACCGTGATGGAAGGCGCACGGGACAACAACATTCCCGGCATCGAGGCTGACTGCGGCGGCGCCTGCGCCTGCTCGACCTGCCATGTCTATGTCCACCCCGACTGGGTCGAGAAGCTGCCCGCCAAGGACGACATGGAAGAGGACATGCTGGACTTTGCCTTCGAGCCCGACGCCGCCCGCTCGCGCCTGACCTGCCAGGTCAAGGTGACCGACGCGCTGGACGGTCTGATCGTGCAGATGCCCGAGAAACAGATCTGATGCGACAGGGGGCGCCGCGCCAACCGTCGCGCCCCTGGCCCGCGCCCATCCGCGGCGCGGTGATGGCTTTGTGTCTGTGGCCACTTCCGCAAGCGGGAACGTCACAAACAACACAGACGGCCGTAAGTGCCGAATATGATGAGCCGACACGGCGCTATCCCCATGGTGTGCTGGGCGATTACATCGAATACGGCGCTTTGGTAATCCATGCCGACGGACAGAAAGTCACCGTCCGCCTGCCCAAGGATCGCGTGTTCGAGGATCTCTCGCCCCGGCTTGCCGATCTTGATGGCGACGAGGTGCCCGAAATCGTCACCATCGAAAGTCAGGCACAAACCGGGGCACAACTGGCTATTTATGATCTGACCGGCAAAAAGATCGCCTCCACGCCCCATATCGGCACCCGCAACCGGTGGTTGGCCCCTGCCGGTGTCGATGATCTGGACGGCGATGGCCATGTCGAGCTCGCCTATGTCGACCGCCCCCATCTGGCCAAGACCCTGCGCATCTGGCGATACAAGGACGGCACACTCATCGAGATCGCCGCTCTACCCGGTCTGACCAACCATCGGATCGGCGAGGACTTCATCTCGGGCGGATTGCGCGATTGCGGTAGCACACCCGAGCTGATCCTCGCCTCAGGCGACTGGCGCCGCATCATCTCGGTCCGTTATGACGGGCAATCCTGGCAGCAAAGCGACCTTGGACCTTTCACCGATCGCCAAAGCCTCGAGGCGGCGCGCAGCTGCTGATCCTAGACGCAACCGCGCCGCGCGTCAGCGCGGCGCCCGGCCCAACCAGAGGCGACGCCGCATGGCGTCAACGATGGGCGGGAGCACCCCCGTCATCCCCCGCGGCGAAACAACCGTTTTTTGCCTCCAACGCTTCGATACCTTTGGCTTCCGTATCGATCGCCAAGATGTCGACAGCGAACAACGGCTACGGATATTCCGTATCTATTTATCCACCCGATCGGCGCTGAAAAAGACACCAACGGAAGCACAGGCCATTTCAGCGCATCACCTGCAAATCACGAGATCACCAAAAAAGAGAACTCTTGCCAACTTACCTATAGCCGCAATCGACCTTTGGCGTTGCCCATAGGGCCGACGCAGACACCAATCTAGGATACAAAGAACTGAACAACCTAGGGAAAACGAAAAGCGACATCACGGCTTTCTGTTGTGTCGCTCAGCAAATGTCCGCAAGACAGGGAAAGCTGGCATTGCGGGTTTGCGCACCTTGCTTCTCCGACAGCATCCCTGAGGTTACTTCTTTGCCTTCATACTATCGAGTAGAGCTTTCGTTAAGAGGAGACTGCTTAGGTCATATGAAGGAACAAGGATTTCGCAAGCCTTGGCAGGAGAGCGAAGTTCGGCAGGCAAATACAAAAGTTCGACGGGCAAATCACTTTCGACAGAATTCAAACAATATTCTCTGAAGGCGTCGACGGAACTCTTGGCCTCAGATAACCTGCGGTTCATTCGGTTGCTTTGCCCGTCAACTCCATCCACTTTGTACGGAAGACTTGCGCGGATGCCGCGAGAAAGCTCCTCAACCCTCTCTACATATTGGGAAAAGCAATCCTCTGCATCGGTGGTGAATTGGCAGGTACGCCGGGCAGTCGTCAGACAACTCGTGACACTGAATTGCATCGTCTTGCCGTCGCTATTGTCAACACCCTGCACCTCAGCTGCTGTCAACACGCACTGCTCCAGCCTCGCCCCGACCTCAAATTCTTGCGCCTGCACATGTTCCACAGAGGCAAAAAACAAGGCCGCGATCACAAGCCCAATAGATTTCAAAGTCATTCATCTTGGTCCATCGATTTGTCCCCCACGCATTCTGGATGACACGGGGAACTGACCGGCGCAATCGCACGCCCAGGTCTGCTGAGGCATTGATCCCCAAAAGCTCATTCCAAACATGTGATTGCAGCCACACGATTGCGACATGCCAGATATCTTTGGCCGCTCTCCCCCCAATGCCCCTCTCGGGACCTTTTCCAGTCCGCAACCAAACGCAAGACCTCTTACAGCGCGCGCCAGCCGATGTCGCGGCGGTAGAATCCGCCGGGCCAGTCGATGGCTTCTACCATTTCATAGGCCCGATTGCGTGCCTCTTGCAGGGACGCTCCACGTGCGGTGACGTTCAACACACGCCCGCCCGAGGCCAAGACAGCCCCCGCTTCGGCCTTGGTACCTGCATGAAACACCATGTTAGAGCTATCCTCGGGCAATCCCTCCAGCCCTTTGATCTCAGTGCCCTTTTCATAAGACCCCGGATAGCCATTGGCCGCCATGACCACGGTGATCGCGTGGTCATCCGCCCAGTTCACCTGCGCCTGCCCCAGACGCCCCTGCGCCGCTGCATGCATCAGGTCCATCGCTTGTGCGCCCAGTCGCATCATCAGCACCTGACATTCCGGGTCGCCAAAGCGCACGTTGTATTCCACCAGGCGCGGCTGGCCGTCCTTGATCATCAACCCGACGTACAGCACGCCCTGAAACGGCATGCCGCGCTTGGCCATTTCGGCCATTGTCGGGCGCACGATTTGGTCCATCGCGAGCGCTTCGATCTCGGCGCTCAGCACCGGTGCCGGGGAATAGGCGCCCATGCCGCCGGTGTTCAGCCCGGTGTCGCCTTCGCCCACACGTTTGTGGTCTTGCGCGGTGCCGATGGACAGGATGTCTTCGCCATCGCAGAGCACGAAGAGCGAGGCTTCTTCGCCTTCCATGAACTCTTCGATCACCACCTCGGCACCCGCGCCGCCAAAGGCACCGCCGAACATGTCGTCGATGGCGTCCAGTGCGGTCTGCTCATCCATCGCCACGATCACGCCCTTGCCGGCCGCCAGGCCGTCGGCCTTGACCACAATGGGTGCGCCTTGGTCGAGGATGTAAGCCTTGGCCGCCTCAGCATCAGTGAAATGTCCGTAGCCAGCCGTCGGCGCATTGGCCGCAGCGCAGATTTCCTTGGTGAAGCTTTTCGACGCCTCAAGCTGGGCCGCTGCTGCCGAGGGGCCAAAGACCAGGATACCCGCCTCGCGTAGACGATCGGCCACGCCTGCCGCCAAAGGCGCCTCGGGGCCCACGATCACAAAGTCGATTGCGTTCTCTTCGGCAAAGCTGACCACCGCGCCACCGCTTTCGATATCGATCGACGCGCAATCGGCGATCTGCGCGATACCTGCGTTGCCCGGCGCCACGATCAGCTTGTCGCACTTGGGGTTCTGCAGCACGGCCCAGGCCAAGCTGTGTTCCCGCCCGCCGCTGCCGAGGATAAGGATATTCATGAAACGCGCTCCGATCTGCTTGGCCTTGCTTGCCGCGCGTTCTAAGCTGGCCTGACCATTCACACAAGGTGCCGAAATGTCCGACCTTCTAGATGATCCAATTCCGGGTCAAAACATGCCTGAATATTCGGTGTCCGAGCTGTCGGGCGAGGTCAAGCGTACGCTAGAGGGCACGTTCGGGCGAATCCGTGTGCGCGGCGAAGTGGGCCGTGTGTTCAAGGCCCGTTCGGGACATCTGTATTACGACGTCAAGGATGACCGCAGTGTGCTGGCCTGCACCACCTGGAAAGGTCAAATCAGCGGCTTGTCCGTGGTCCCGGAAGAAGGGCTTGAGGTGGTCGTCACAGGCCGTTTGACGGCCTTTGGCGCGCAGTCGAAATACAACATGAACGTGGATGAGGTGGCGGTCGCCGGTCAGGGCGCGCTGATGGCGCTGCTCGAAAAGCGCAAGAAGCAACTCGAGGCCGAGGGGCTGTTCGCGCCGGAACGCAAAAAGGCGCTGCCCTATCTGCCGCAGATCATTGGGGTGGTGACCTCGCCTTCGGGTGCGGTGATCCGGGACATCCTGCACCGGTTGCGGGACCGGTTCCCGCGCAAGGTGCTGATTTGGCCCGTGGCAGTGCAAGGCGCCAACTGCGCCCCCGAAGTGGCCCGCGCCATCGAAGGGTTCAACAAACTGACCCCAGGCGGCGCTCTGCCCCGCCCCGATCTGCTGATCGTGGCACGTGGTGGCGGCTCGGTCGAGGACCTATGGGGCTTCAACGAAGAGGTGGTGGCCCGCGCCACCGCCGCCAGCGACATTCCCCTGATTTCGGCCGTGGGGCATGAGACGGACACCACGCTGATCGACTTTGTCTCGGACCGCCGGGCGCCTACACCTACCGCTGCGGCAGAACTTGCCGTTCCCGTGCGACTGGAGCTCGCGGCCTGGATCGAAGAACAAGGCGCCCGCCTGTCGCGTGCCACCACGGACGGCGTGCAACGCCGATCCCAACGCCTGCGCGATTTGTCGCGCGCCCTGCCCCGCGCCGAAACGCTGTTGGACACCCCCCGCCAGCGGCTGGACATGGCGGGCGACAAACTGCCGAACGCTCTGAAACAGGGCGTACAGAGGCGAAGGTTGTCGTTGGCAGAGGTTGCCGCCCCCCTGCGCGCCGCGACCTTGCAACGCCGCATTTCTACCGAGGGGCAGAACCTGATCCGGTTAAGCGATCGCGCGGCCCCCGCCCTTACCCGCATGATCGCCATGCGACGCGAGCGGTTCCAGAGTCAGGCCAGGGGCCTGAACACCGACCGATTGACACAGGATGTGCTGCGCAAACGATCTGACTTTACCACTTTGTCGCAACGGTTCTCGGCCATTGGCAAGACACAGATGGACCGGCTGCAAGCGCAGTTGGAGCACAGCGCAAGGATGCTCAGCTCTCTGGGCTATGAGGCCACGTTGGAGCGTGGGTTTGCCGTGGTGCGGTCCGGCACAGAGCTGGTGACGTCCAAAGTGCAGGCCGAACAGGCCACAACGCTGGAAATCCAGTTCCACGATGGGCGTGTCACGACGGGGCACGACGGGACTCAACCGTCCCCCAAACCTGCCGCTAAGAAGTCCAAACCGACACCTCCCAGCCAAGGATCGCTGTTTTGACATGCTGACAATCTGGGGCCGCAAGACGTCATCGAATGTGCAGGCCCTGATGTGGTGTGTGGGCGAGATTGGGCTGTCTTTCACGCGCCATGATGTGGGCCACCTCCACGGCGGTTTGGACACCGACGCCTTTGGCGCGCTCAACCCCAACCGCACGGTCCCGGTGCTACAAGATGGCGAGGATGCGCCGATCTGGGAAACCGGGGCGATCCTGCGGTACCTGGCCACGCGCTATGCAAAGGACGGTTTTTGGCCCCAGGACCCGGCCCGGCGTGCACAGGTCGACAAATGGGCTGAGTGGGCCAAGATCAATGTGGCAATGGAGTTCACCGGACCGGTGTTCTGGCAGCGGGTGCGCACTGCGCCTTGGGGTCAAAACCCCAAGGCGATTGCCGCAGCCGTGCAAACGTTGGAAACCAAACTGGCCCTTGCGGACGGGCAACTTGAAAAACACGCGTTCTTGGTAGGGACAACCTTGACCCTGGCCGACATACAACTGGGTCATATCCTGTTTCGATATTACGACATCGACATCGAACGGGCCAAACTGCCCAATTTGAGACGCTACTATGACGCCCTCAGCGAGCGGCCGGCCTACCGTGAGCATGTCATGGTGTCCTATGATGCTCTGCGCGTAACATCCACGTCTTCATAAAGCGGGCCAAAGGGCGAGGCGCTCCCGCCCATCGTCGATTTTTCATGCGAAAAACCTCCTCTGGTTGGGCCGGGCCGCGCTTCGCGCGGCATTTGGCGCTCGGTCGCCTCTGTTGCGCACCGCTTCGACCGACCGTTGTTTTTTTGCAACAGCGTGCATCTTGCCGCAACCGCGCCGCGCGCAGCGCGGCGCCCGGCCCAAGGCCGTTAGCGGGGCTGACGAAGTCAGGCCTGCTCGGGCGCGGGAGCCCCCCGTTTCTGCTTCACACACGCCTAAGCAAAGACGCCGACAATCAACATCAAGTATCAGAGAAACAGAGCGTCAAACCCCGACATCGGGCCCAAAACAGATCATCTCTTCGCCGATATCCTCTGCCTCATAAAGCTCGGTGCCCTCGGGGTCATCTTCGAACTGAGCGATCAGACCACGCGGGGTCCGGGTAAAGCTCCAGCATTGCGGATCCAGGCGATCCTCATAGATGAAACAGATCTGCCCATCACGTTCGAACCAAACGCCTTCCTTGCAATCCCCGTCCAGAAACGACCAAACGACCCGGCGATCGGCCATATAGCGCTCCACGCCATAGACCTCTCCGCCATTGCCATAAAACAGGGTCTTGCCCCGGGTGTAGGCATCAAACTCTTCCGCCGACATCTGGGTCTGCGCCGCACCCGGCGCGCCCCACAAGCACAAGAGAATCACGAAACGCATCAACATGGTGGCAAGTGTCGCAAATTGCGTCACCTCTGGCCACGCTCGCCTGCCCAGCATTCGACACGCGGATCCATGATCCGCCGCCACACAGGCGGCACCAAGGCCAACACCGCCATTACCGGCATGGCATAGGGCCAGGTCGGCATCTCGTCCCGCATCTCTAGCGCCGCAAAAATCCGCCCGGGATGCATGTGGTGATCCGAATGGCGTGGTGCGTTCAGCATCATCGCGCCCGAATACCACTGCGGCGCATTCCAGGAGTGTGCAGGCCCCGCCGGTTCCAGCCGCCCGTCCGCCCCCTGCATCCGGCGCAGCCCATAGTGCTGTACATAATCCGCCAGCAACAATTGCGTCTGGGCAAGCCCCGCAAGCCCAATCCAGATCAGAGCCCCCTTGCCGCCCGACAGCAGGACCGATCCACCGACACAAACCAAGGCCCCGCCGACATATACCCAATAGGGATGTATGCCCCGCCCCCTCCTGATCGTGGTTTCTGCGCGATACCCGGCCCGAAACGATCCGATCCAGGCCCGCGGCCAGAACCGATAGAACCCCACCCCCCGTCGAGCAGAGTTCGGATCAAGATCCGAGGCCACATGGACATGATGAACCCGCCGGTGGGCCGACACATGGTGCCCAAACAAAAGCGAGACATAGACCGCCACGCCCAAAGCCCGCTCAAACCGCCCGGACCGGTGGATCAACTCATGCGCGTTCGAATTCGACACCTGCCCAAGAAACAGCCCCACTGCTGCCGCCAGCGCCAGCTTGCTGCCACCGCCCAGCTGCGCGCCAGAGAGAGCCGCCACCGCGACAATCAGAACCGCGAAATGCACCAATCCCAAACAACAACTCAGGCAACGTGCCACGCCTTTGGTCTGGTTTGTGCTCGCAAGAGCGGTCGAAGACAGACGGTCCATTGCAACCACAAACACCGTCATATGCGTCAGCGCCCACAGGCTCCACCCACCGCCCCACAGGGCTGCAAGCCCCAGGCTCAGAACGGGAGAGAGGCTGGCAAAGGCAAACCAGAACATCAGGCGAGGATCCATCTTGACCCTATTGGGGGGCGTCCATCGAAACATAACTTGGCGTCAGCCAGGCTGAATTGTCAAACGACTGCCCTTGCCCCCCTGCTCCTTTCGGTGCCTTCTGAGCCAGACGTCCACGTTGCCTGAGGCCCCATGACACAAACCCTGCTCTGGTTTGCCGCCGCAAACGCCTTTATCTACCTGTTCCTGACCGCGCGTCCAGTCAGCACGGTGCGCACGGCCACCAAAACCCTGTCGGTGGCCGCCTTGGCAGCGATCGCCGCTTTCGCAGGGTTTTGGCTTTTGTGCCTGGCCCTTGCACTGTGCGCGCTCGGCGATGCCTTGCTATCCCGAGAGAGCGATCAGACATTCATGGCCGGAATCGGCGCCTTTGCTCTGGGACACCTGGCCTATATCGTGGTGTTCCTGACGCAGCCGACAAGCGACGTGGCCCTGATCGCTGCCAACCTCTTGCCCCTGCTGGCCCTGATTGGCTTTGGCGCGGCCATGGCCGTTCTGTTGCCGCCCCGAGCAGGCGAGCTGCGCGGGCCAGTGCTGGCGTATATCCCGATCATCCTGGGGATGGGGATCGCGGCACTTGCGCTGCCCGCAACCGGCCCCTTAATCTGGGTTTTTCCTGCCGCCATGTCCTTTGTCGCCTCGGATCTGATCCTTGCGACCGAGAAATTCCTGCTGCCTACCGGGCACCCTTTGTTGCGCATCACGCCTTACGCAGTGTGGCCGCTTTACTGGGGTGCCCAGGCCGGCTTCATCATTGCCTTCGTGTGACCCTTTGCAACTCGCGTGAATAGGCATTAGGTGGGAACAGCACCTTGCGGAGATCACGATGGCGTTTTTTTCAAAGCTCAAAGACAGGCTGTTCAAATCCTCGTCCAAGCTCGAACAGGGGCTGGATGCAATTGTCGAGGATGGCGGCGAAGAGGAAACCCTGACGGCCGAGCCTCAGCCTGCCCCGCAACCAGCACCGTCGACTGATAAACCAGCGGAACCGCCCGCGTCCGCCGCGCCCGAGATCGAACCCGCGCCCGCTTCGCAGCCCCCGGAACCGGCCCCGGTTCAAACCGCAGCACCGGTTGCCGCTCCAACGCCTGAACCGCAAGCGCAAGTGCAAGAATCCAAGGGTATCCTGGGGCGCCTGTTCAAACGCGACGAAGCGCGCACTGTCACCCGCCGGGTGCTGGACGATGACATGATCGAACAACTCGAAGAGCTTCTGATCGCCTCGGACATGGGAGTGGATACCGCGCTGCGCGTGACCTCGAATATGGCCGAGGGTCGCTATGGCAAGAAACTCTCGACCGAAGAAATCAAACAGATGCTGGCCGACGAGGTCACCCGCGTGATGGAGCCCGTGGCCAAGCCGCTGCCGCTTTATTCCAAACGTCCGCAAGTGGTACTGGTGGTCGGCGTCAACGGTTCGGGCAAGACGACGACCATCGGCAAGCTGGCAAGCCAATTCAAATCTGCAGGCAAGAAAGTCGTGATCGCCGCAGGCGACACGTTCCGCGCGGCGGCTGTGGAACAGTTGCAGGTCTGGGGCGAGCGCGCGGGCGTCCCCGTGCTCACCGCCCCCGAAGGATCCGACCCCGCCAGCCTGGCGTTCGACGCCATGACCCGCGCACAAGAGGACGGTGCTGACCTGTTGATGATCGACACCGCAGGCCGCTTGCAGAACCGCGCCGACCTGATGGAGGAGCTGGCCAAGATCGTTCGCGTCATCCGCAAGAAAGACGAGACCGCGCCGCACAACACCCTGCTGGTGCTGGACGCCACCACCGGCCAGAACGCGCTGAACCAGGTCGAGGTCTTCCGCAACATCTCGGACGTCTCGGGCCTGGTGATGACCAAGCTCGACGGCACCGCCAAGGGCGGCGTTCTGGTGGCGCTGGCCGACAAGTTTGGCCTGCCGATCCATGCCATTGGTGTCGGAGAACAGATCGACGACCTGGCCCCGTTTGACCCCAAAGACTTTGCCAAGGCCCTGACTGGCCTCTAACCTCCTCCGCCCTGGCTTCTTCTTGTTCAAAATACGGTCGGGGGTCTGGGGGCAGACAGCCCCCAGCCTCTCCACCTAGAAAGACCTCTCACTGTGAGCGACTGGCTGATCTCTCTGGAAGGCACCGAAGCCGGGCATCAGATGGCCCTGGCCTTGGCCCTGCTTGCGGCATTTTTGCACGCGGTCTTTGGCGCGCTCCAAAAGGGTCGCCATGATCCCTGGCTGACACGCGGGGCGATTGATTTCTCGTACTGCCTCATGGCCGCGCCTTTTGCCTTATTTGTGGTGCCCAGGCCCGAGCCGCATATGTGGGTGATCTTTGCCACCGTCTGGGCCATCCACATCGCCTATAAGGTGCTGCAATCCATGGCCTACACCCGCGGGGCCTATACGGTGGTCTATCCGGTGGTGCGCGGCACCGGGCCGCTGTTCACGGTGATTGGCGCCTATCTGCTGTTTGGCGAGACCTTTACACTCACACAATGGATGGGTGTCGCGGTCCTGTTGGCCGGAATTTTTGGGCTGGCGCTGTATAATTTGCGGAACCTCGAAACCGACCGCGCCACCCTGAAGGCCGCCTTGGGGCTGGCCCTGTTCACCGGGTTCTTTGTGGCGCTTTATACGACCTATGACGCCTATGGCATCCGCGCCACCGCCGACCCGTTTACCTTTTTGGCGTGGTTTTTCATGATCGACGGGGCAACCTTTCCCTTCATCGCCTACGCACGCTGGCGCAAGATGCCAGACCGCCCGGCCCCCGCCCCGCTGATGCTGCGCGGCGTGATTGGTGGCCTGGTGGCCTTCATGTCTTTTGGCTCGGTCATGCTGGCCACACGACTGGACAAGGTGGGTGAGGCCGCTGTCCTGCGCGAAACCTCGACCGTGTTTGCCGCCCTCATCGGTTGGCTGGTGCTGAAAGAAACCGTCGGCCCCCGTCGTATTGCACTTATGGCGTTGATTGCGCTCGGGGCCGTGATAGTTGAGATGGGCGGATAAAGAACGGAAAGTCTGGCATGGCCGAAAAAATGGAAATCAACCCGATCCTGAAACAGGTGCTTGAGCTCGGCCCGACCGTGGCGTTCTTCCTCATCTACCTGCGGATCCGCGACGACAGCTATGTGTTCGCGGGGACCGAATACTCGGGCTTCATCGTGGCCACGATCATTTTTGTTCCCATCCTTTTGGCTGCCATGGGGGTGCTGTGGTTCCTCACGGGCAAGCTCAGCCGGATGCAGATTTTCACGGCCTTCATGGTGATCTTTTTTGGCGGGTTGACCGCCTGGTTCAACGACGAGCGTTTCTTCAAGATGAAAACCACCCTGGTTTATGGCTGCTTCTCGGCCATCCTGGGCATCGGCCTGTTGCAGGGGCGCAGTTATTTGGCGTTCATCCTGAACGAAATGCTGCCCATGCGCGACGAAGGTTGGATGATCCTGACCAAACGCCTCTGCGCCGCCTTTGTCCTGCTCGCGGTGGCCAACGAGCTGGTCTGGCGCACCATGTCGACCGACTTGTGGGTCAAGATCGAGACCTTTGGCTTTCCCATCGCGCTGATGGCGTTCCTGATGATGCAGTTCAGCCTGTTGCAACAGTATCTGATCGAGCCCGATAAGGACGAAGACGCCTGAGAAACGACTCCGGGGGCGCTCCCGCCAGTCGTCGCGGTCCCTGACGGGACCTCTCCTCCTGTTGGGCGTGGCACCTTGTGGGCTTTGCCCACAAGGTGCCACGCCCCCCGCCGTCCGCAGGACGCGCATCCCAAAGGCTGTGCAATCAACACCCGCCTAAACCGTTGCATTGGAAATTCACTGCCCCTAGACCTAAAATAGGGGGGCTTTGTATGACATCACTACCTGAGACCGGCTTTCTGGCCCAGGCTTCAGAACGTCTAAAGGCAATGCTGTCCTCGCAAGCGACCGAAATCAGTCTCGAGCGCGGCTCTGTCCTGTTCGAGCAAGGCGACAAGGGCGATGCGCTCTATGCGATTACTCTTGGCACGCTGGAGTTTTCGATCCTGTCACAAAACGGACGCAAGCTGTCCCTGGACCTGATGGCGCCCGGTGCCATTTTTGGTGAGATTGCCCTGTTTGACCCCGGCCCCCGCACCGCAACTGTTACAGCAGCCGAGCCTGCCCGCGTGCTTCGGGTGCGCAGCGCGGATGTTCTGGCCCAAATCCAGGCCCACCCCGAACTGGCAGGCGACCTGATCCGCCTGGCCGGTCAGCGCATGCGGTGGATGGGACAGCAATTGCACGAACAGGTGTTTCTTCCAGTTCCCACGCGTTTGGCGCGCAAGCTCTTGCACCTGGCGTCGGTCGGTGGCCACTGTCCGCAGACCATCAACCTGTCGCAAACAGAGCTGGCGGAATATGTAGGTGCCACGCGTGAGGCAGTTTCAAAAACCATTTCAGGCTGGAAGCGCATGGGCGTACTCGACGCCACACGGGGCGCGCTGATCATCAGAGATTTCGACGCGCTGCGCGATCTGGCCGAACCAGATCAGATCTGAGACCCGCACCCTGTGATATGGTTCACAGACGCGTCCGTCTCCTTATGTCAACCTGACCTTGGTAACCGTACCAGGGGGCGCAAGAACATCCCCAGTGTTCTGTCCCAATGCGCCACCGCACCACAACCAAGAGCCATGCACCTTCGGGCTGCATGGCTCTTTTTCATTTGCGCGCAGCGTTTCGACCCGCAAAGAAAAACGGCCGCAGCCTTGTCCGCTGCGACCGTCCTGTTTCCCACGTCCGGGACGCGTGATTATTGTTCGAGTGTCAGCGCCACAAAACGCGGCTCGCCCGCGCGGCGCACCAGCAGCAAGAGCGACTTGCGCCCGGCCTCGGTCGCTTCTTCGATCCGGTCGTCAAGATCCGCCAAAGAGGTGACTTTTTGCTGACCTGCTTCGGTGATCAGATCCCCCGCACGCAGACCTTTTTCAAAGGCCTCCGAGGTCTCGTCGATGTCCATGACCACCAATCCGGTCGCGTCCTCATCAAGCCCCAACTCGGACCGCAGATCCGGTGTCAGGGTCCCCAATGTCAAACCCAGCACATCTTTCTGCACGCTGTCCGGTGCGTCACCGTCTTCTGTCGCAACGCCATTTTCGGCGCGCTCTGCGTCCTCGCGGCGCCCCAACGTTACCAGCACGGTCTGAGTGCCGCCGTCGCGATAAACCACCACGCGCACGGCCTTGCCCACGGTGGTTTCGCCAACCTGACGCACCAACGCCCGGGTATCTTTGACGTCAACGCCATCGAAGGTCATGATCACGTCACCCGACAAAAGCCCGGCCTCCTTGGCAGGACCGTCCGGCACATCGGTAATCAACGCGCCGGAAGCTTTGCTGAGGCCCATGGCCTCGGCGACATCATCGGTCACGTCCTGAATGCGAACGCCCAGCCAGCCGCGGCGGGTCTCGCCGAACTCCTTGAGCTGATCGACCACCTTGGTCACCACATTGGACGCCATCGAGAACCCGATCCCGATCGAGCCGCCATTGGGCGACAGGATCGCGGTGTTCACACCGACGACCTGGCCGTCCATGTTGAACAAAGGACCACCCGAGTTGCCCCGGTTGATGGCCGCATCGGTCTGGATGTAGTCATCGTACGAGCCGCTGAGCGCCCGGTTGCGGGCCGATACGATGCCGGCACTGACCGAAAAGCCCTGCCCAAGCGGGTTGCCCATGGCGATGACCCAATCGCCCACACGGGCTGTGTCGCTGTCACCAAACTTGACGAATTTCAGCGGGCCATCGGCCTCGACCTTCAACAGGGCGATGTCCGTCTTCTCATCAGTACCGATGACCTTGGCGACCAATTCCTTGACGGGTTGACCCTCGCCCGGGAAGAACTCGATCAGGATCTCGTCTGCTTCGGCGATCACATGGTTGTTGGTGACAATGAACCCATCCTCGGAAATCACAAAGCCCGACCCCAGGGCCGAGCTGCGGCGCGGGCGATCCCCGTTGCCATTGTTGTTGCGATCCTGAAACTCGCGAAAGAAATCCTCGAACGGCGAGCCTTCGGGCACGATGCCTTGCGGGCCAGCGCGCCCCTCGACCAAGGTCGAGGTGGTGATGTTCACCACCGCCGGGCTGATTTTCTCAGCCAGCGGCGCCAGGCTCTCGGGACGGGCTTGGGCCACAAGGGCCTGCGCCAGCACGAACAGCGTCGACAGGGCCACAAGCCACATCAGGCGTGCCTGGGACATCCATGTGTCGCGGTCCTTTGTGATGGAAATTGCACGTGCTCTTGACTGCACTGGAAGCCTCCTTGGAACAAATATATCAGGTCACCCGTTTGGCCGGACGCCTGCATTTGCATCTAATGTAGTCAGAAAGAGCGCCCCCGCAACGTCAGATCGCAGTCAATTCAACCGCTCGTGACCTCAGACGCCCATTTGATGGGCCAGCCAGACCAAAATCAGCCCGCTGACCAGCGCCAGCAGTCCCACCTGCCGCCGCGCACCCTGAGGGATCTGGCGGAGCGCCTCGAGCATACGTTCAATAAGCGAAGGGGCCAGCGCGTACGCCAGCCCCTCGACAATCAGTACCAGCCCAAGGGCCAGAAGGATCGTTGCCATCATTCAGACGCCGCCGCGCCGTTGGATGACTTGAGATAGTTGAAGAACTCGGAATCCGGGCTCATCACCAACGAGCTGTTGTCCCCTTTCAGCGCACGCGCATAGGCGGTCAGCGAACGGTAGAATTCAAAGAACTCTGCATCCTTGCCATACGCTTCGGCAAAAATGGCGTTCCGCTCGGCGTCGGCCTCACCGCGGGTGACCTCGGCCTCACGCTTGGCCTCGGACACCAGCTCGACCACGGTCCGGTCGGCCTGCGCGCGCACGCGCTGCGCCGCCTCGTTACCACGGGCACGTTCGTCGGTCGCTTCACGTTCACGCTCGGCGCGCATCCGGTCGAATGTCGCTTCAAGGTTCTGGCTGGGCAGGTCCGTGGCCTTCAAGCGCACGTCGATGACTTCCAGACCCAGGGCCATAGCCTCGGCAATGGCCGCGTTGCGGATGCGCAGCATCAGCGCCGCACGGTCCGAGCTCAGGATATCCTTGGAGCTGACAGAACCCAAAACTTCGCGTGTTTCAGCGCGCAAGATGCTGTCCAGGCGATCCTCGGCCGTGGCCAGACCACCAACACCAACAGCCTGACGGAACTGTTTGACGTCACGGATCCGGTAGCGGGCAAAGGCGTCAACCACCAGACGACGATCATCCAGCGGCGTCACTTCGAGCGGCTGGACGTCGATCGACAGAATGCGGCTGTCATAGCGCACGACTTCTTGGATCAGCGGGATCTTGAACGCCAGACCCGGCTCTTCCTTGACATCGATCACACGGCCAAATTGCAGGACCAGCGCCTTTTCACGCTCGTCCACGATGAACAGTGCCGACAGGGCCACCACAACGGCGACCACGATCACGGGCAGAACAAAAGTTGTTTTCCGCATCAGTTCGACCCCTCGCTGGATTTGCGCTGCAGTTCATTGAGCGGCAGGTAGGGAACAACACCCTGACCTTCGCCACCGGTGTTGGGATCAAGGATGACCTTGTTCACATCACCCAGAACCTGTTCCATGGTTTCCAGATACAGACGCTTGCGGGTCACTTCGGGCGCCTTGGAATATTCTTCCAGAACCGCTGAGAATCGGCTGGCTTCACCTTCAGCCTCGTTCACAACGCGCGCGCGATAGCCTTCGGCCTCTTCCAAGAGCTGCGCCGCTTCACCGCGCGCTTCGGCCAACACACGGTTGGCATAGGCATCGGCAACGTTCTGCAGTCGGTCGCGTTCCTGCGCGGCCGCCTGAACGTCGCGGAAGGCGTCGATCACGGTTGGCGGCGGGTCCGCTTTGTCAAAGTTCACACGGATGATGTTCACACCCGAATCGTAGCTGTCCAGAGTCGATTGGATCAGGTCCTGCAAACGGTCGCCAATGATACCACGATCGCGGTTCAGAATTGGCGCCAGGTCGGACTGAGCAATAATTTCACGCATCGCTGATTCCGACACCGCACGGATGGTCGGACGCGGGTCGCGCAGGTTGAACAGGTACTTGGCAGGGTCGTTGATGTTCCAGACAACCTGATAATCGATGTCGACGACGTTTTCGTCGCCCGTCAGCATCAGGCCATCATTGCCCCCACGCGCACCGCCCATATCCTCGGTCTGTTCGCGGGTGACCGGGATGACCTCAGCGGTCACAAACGGCCAGGGCGCAAAGTTCAGGCCCGGCTCGCCAATGGCCGAAAATTCACCCAGGAACAGTTCCACAGACTTTTCTTCGGGTTTGACGGTATAGATGCTGGCAAAGCCCCACAGGACCGCAGCCGCAACAAGGCCCAGACCAATGGTCCCACGGGTAAACAGCGGGCCACCGCCGCCCCCTTGGCCCGGTCCGCCGCTGCCGCCGCGGTTGTCGCCACGACCACCCATCAGCACGCGCAGCTGTTCCTGACCCTTTTTCATCAGGTCGTCGATCTCGGGAATCTGGGGTTTGTCCCCTTCGGGCGGGCGCTGCCCGTTCCCGTTGTTGCCCCGGTTGCCGCCGCCGCCGGAAGAGCCTCCGCCCCCCCAGGGGCCACCGTTATTGCCCGCCATATGTTGTTATCCCTTCGTCAGACCGCACATTGCGGCGTCAACCTAAACCTGTGTGTTCCGGCTTGCAAATCAAGCGCTGCGCACAGGCTGCTTCATTGTGACCAGTTCTTCGGACATGGTCGGGTGTACCGCCACGGTCCGGTCGAAATCTTCCTTGGTCGCACCCATCTTGACCGCGATCCCGGCCAGCTGGATCATTTCGCCCGCGCCGGGCGCCACGATGTGACAGCCCAGCACCTTGCGCGTGGCCTTGGACACGATCAGCTTCATCAGCACCCGTGCCGACCGGCCCGCGAAACTTTGCTGCATCGGCTTGAACGAGGTTGCGTAAACCTCGATCGGCTCCTGCTCGGCAGCCTCTTCCTCGCTCAGGCCCACGGTGCCCATCTCGGGCTGGGTGAAGATCGCCGTCGGGATCAAGTCGTGATCGGGTGAGGTCGGGTTGCCCTTGAATACGGTTTCCACAAAGGCCATGCCTTCGCGGATCGCCACCGGTGTCAGGTTCACCCGATCGGTGACGTCGCCGATGGCATAGATCGAGGGTACGCCCGTCTGGCTGTACTGATCAACCTTGATCTCACCCTTGCGGCCCAGTTCGACGCCCAGCGCCTCAAGCCCCAAGCCGGTCGAGTTCGGGTTGCGGCCGGTTGCATACATCACCTGATCGAACAGGTTTTCGTCGCCATTGGTCGCCTTGACCCGGATCTGATCGCCCTCTTTGCTCATTTCCAGCACGTTGGTGCCCAGATGCAGGTCAATACCGTTCTGGCACATCTCTTCGCTGACCAGACCGCGCGCCTCGTCATCAAAGCCACGCAGGATCTGCGCCCCGCGATAATATTGCGTCACCTCGACACCCAGGCCATTCATGATGCCCGCAAACTCGCAAGCGATGTAGCCGCCACCGACGATCAACATCTTCTTGGGCAACTCATCCAAGTGAAAGATCTCGTTCGAGGTGATCGCCAGGTCCGAGCCGGGGAATTCGGGGATCGTAGGCCAGCCGCCGGTCGCGACAAGGATGTGCTTGGCGGTCTTGCGGGTGCCATCGGCCAGTTCGACCGTGTGCGGATCAACCACGGTGGCGCGTTGATCAAAGCTCTCGACGCCGTTGTTTTTCAGAATGTTGCGATAAATCCCTTCGAGGCGGTCCAGCTCGGCATGCAGCTTGCCTTTGAACGCGTCCCAGTTGAAGGCGCCCGGCTGGATGTCCCAGCCATAGCTTTGCGCGTCTTCGACCATGCCGGAATACTCGCTGGCAAAGACCATCAGCTTTTTGGGCACGCAACCGCGGATCACACAGGTGCCGCCATAGCGGTCCTCTTCGGCCAGCGCCACCTTGGCCCCGGTGTCACCTGCGGCCACACGCGCCGCGCGCACGCCGCCCGAACCGCCGCCAATCACGAAGAGATCATAGTCAAAGCTCATGAGTTTCCGCCTCATCTGTCTACCTGCACCGCTGTCGCGGCTCAGAAGGGGTGTATCTTATCGGGGGCTGCTGTCCAGCCCGTTCCGCCTGTGCTGCTGCTGTTCTATAGGATCATCCAGGTCCGGCCAAAACCTGCGCAGCGCTGTTTCGAAATCCTCAAATAGGAGCTGTGGGAGGGGATTCAACGAGACCGACGTTGACGTCTTGCCACAATAAAGACGCAGGACTGGTTCCGGGGCGCGCAACCATCTTTTGCGATGAGACCTTTGCAGGGCATCCATCTCCGACAACGGGAAAAACAGGACCACTCTGCTCCAAAAGGACAGGCACCACACACCGGAAAACCCTGATTGGTCCACCCGAACAAGCAGATCGGGTTGACGCGCAACATGGATCGGCAGCCAGATGCAGGACATCAGGATCAACGCGAAAGCAATGTTGCAGAGCCATTCCAGGCTGCCTTCGATAGGTGGCGCAAAGCCAAAGTATGCGATCGCCATCGCCGCCATCGGCGACACAAGCCCCAAGGCAAGCACCACCTTTGCTATGCGCTTTCTTCTGCTTAGGCGGGCCTCAAAGGGCGCAGCGTTGAGGGCTATCAATCCGCCAGGTCCGTGAACAGGTTGTCGCTTTCAACGAAATCCAGCCGGTCGTGTTCCACCGTGCCCTGGTTGATGTCGCGCAGTTCGACCCGGCCGTCGCCATAGCCGATCACAACCGTATCGCAGATATCGATGAAAAGACCATTTTCCACCACCCCCGGCATCTGGTTGATCACCAGCGCCAGTTGGCGTGCATTGCCGATCCGGTTGAGGTGCAGATCCAGGATGTGATTGCCCTCGTCCGTGATGAACGGCGTATCCCCGTTCATCCGCAAGGTGGCCGAGCGGCCCAGCACGTCCATCGAGATCAGCGTTTCTTCGATCAGCGCCTGTGTGGTCTGCCAGCCAAAGGGGATCACCTCGACCGGCAGGGGGAAATTGCCCAGGGTTTCGACCTCTTTGCCGATGTCGGCAATCACAACCATTTGATCCGAGGCGGTCGCCACGATCTTTTCCTGCAGCAGCGCGCCGCCGCCGCCCTTGATCAGGTTCAGGTCGCCGTCGAACTCATCCGCGCCATCAATGGTCAGATCCAACCAGCGCGCCTCGTCCAGGCTGATCACGTCGATGCCAACGTCGCGCGCCAGTTCCGCTGTGCGGGTCGAGGTCGGCACGCCTTTGATCTTGAGCCCCTCGTCGCGCACCATCTCACCCAGGCAACGCACAAGCCAGGCTGCGGTCGAGCCTGTGCCCAAACCCACGCGCATCCCGTCCTCGACAAAATCGGCGGCCCGTTTGGCAGCCACGAATTTGGCCTTGTCGATGGGCGACAATTCTCCGGTCATGGCAGGCTCCCCCTCGCTGGTCGTGCAGCGGTTATAGCAACTTAACTGGAACGCGCGAGAGTGAAATCTGCTAAATGCCGCCGATCCACGGCTTGGCGTCAGCTTTCGGGCAGAACCTGCGCCATCATCTCGCTCACCTCATCCAGGGTAACCCAGCCGTCGTTATCAAGATCCGCCATCAAGACATAACGGTACTTCAGAAAGCTCCGGTCCGACGCCGTTTTACGGGCCATTGCTTGCGCCGTGTCGCGCAGTTCATCCGGGCGCACGATGCCGTCCATGTTCTGATCCGCCGCCCGGTGTGCGTGCACAAGGCGGGATCGCACGGTGGCCGACAGGGTCGGCAGAACCGTTCCAACCTCAGCTCGGGTCACGGAACCATCGTTGTCGAGATCCGCCACCAGCAGCCGCCGGATGTGCCCGGCCCGCAGGCTGGCGCGGCGCAGGGCAATCATCCGCTCGATCCCTTCGGCATCAATGCGGCCGCTGCTGCCGTAGCCGATGATCAACTCGGTCGCGGCCTCGTAAAACGCGTCTGGTTTGTCGCGCAGCATCTCGGCCAACTCATCCTCGAGCGCCACCAACGCCTGTTGCGCCGAAACCGGCACAACCGTTGCCAAAACCATCCCGACAACCAAAAGCACCCTTCGCATGACGCACCTCCATCTGCGCGACTGATGCTAGAGATTCCATGGTTAAGGTCAGGTAAACATCAGCCTTGGACACAACATTGCGCGTTTCCGATTGGAAACGTCGCAATCGAACCCACCTAAAGGCATGTCGATCTGTAGGACGATAGCATGACACAGGACCTGCGCCTTCATTACGCCCCTGACAACGCCTCGCTGGTGATCCGGCTGGCGTTGCTTGAGATGGGTGTGCCGTTTGATTCCGTGCTGGTGGATCGCAAATCCCGCGCACAGGACAGCGCAGCTTATCGCGCCCTCAATCCCAACGGGTTGATCCCGGTTCTGGAAACGCCGCAGAGGCCACTGTTTGAGACCGCCGCGATCCTGTTGTGGCTGGTCGAAACATACGAGCAGCTGAAACCCGCAGACGTAGAGCGTGGCGCGTTCCTCAAATGGCTGTTCTTTGCCTCGAACACGTTGCATGCCGATTTGCGCATCCTGTTCTACGCGGAAAAATACATCGACGCGTCCCAGGCCGAGACCCTGCGCGCAGGCATTCGCCCGCGTCTGCGGCAGCACCTTGGTCTGCTGGATGCGATCGCCCAACAGTCGCCGTCCTGGTTCAGCGCGGACACGCCGTCGGTGATGACCTATTATGTTGCCTGCATGATGCGGTGGATGGCGCTCTACCCTGCGGGCAGCGACCGCAGCTGGTACAACATCAGCGACACACCCTATTTGCAACGGATCCTGCAAGCGCTAGAAACCCGCCCCGCCGTACGCGCCGCCGTTCAGGCCGAAGGTCTGGGCGCTACACCGTTCACGTCACCCACCTATGCCAATCCTCCAGAAGGCTCAGCTCAGTAAGATGTTTCTCTCTGTCTTCGACATGTTCAAAGTGGGCGTTGGCCCGTCATCCTCTCATACCATGGGTCCGATGGTGGCCGCAGCGCGGTTTCTGGACCTGATGCGCGCCTCGCCGTTTGAATTCCACGGTCTGCGCGGCTCGCTGCACGGCTCGCTGGCCTTTACCGGCGTGGGTCACGCCACCGACCGCGCCACCATTCTGGGTCTCGCCGGGTTCCTGCCCGACAGCTATGACCACGACAAGGCCGAAGCCGCCCTTGCCGCGATTGCCGAGACGCACAGGGCGTCGCCCGAGGGTTTGCCCGAGCTGCACTTTGACCCAAAGACCGATCTGATCTTTGACTACGACAACACCCTGCCCGGCCACGCCAACGGCATGGCCCTGATGGCGACAGACGCGCAGGGCGACGTGATCCTGCGGCAGGTCTATTATTCCATCGGTGGCGGCTTTGTCCTGACCGAAGAGGAACTGGCCGAGGGCAAGGCCACGGACGAAGGCGATCCGGTTCCCTACCCGTTCAAATCCGCCGCCGAGATGCTGGAAATGGCCAATGCCAGCGGCAAGTCCATTGCCGAGATGAAACGCGAGAACGAGATTTCACGCGGTTGCGCCGTGAGCTTCGCCAAGGGCACCGCCCGCATCTGGGAGGTCATGAACGGCTGCATCGAGCGTGGGCTGGTCACCGACGGGATCCTGCCCGGCGGGTTGAGCGTGCGCCGTCGCGCCAAGGGCATCCATGATGCGTTGCAGGCCGAACGGGGCATGAACCTGAACGCACCGCACACCATCAACGACTGGATGAGCGTCTACGCCATGGCGGTGAACGAGGAAAACGCCGCCGGTGGTCAGGTCGTCACCGCGCCCACCAATGGCGCGTCAGGCACCCTGCCCGCTGTGATCCGCTATTACCTCGACCACGTGCCCGGCGCGTCTGAGTCCCACATCGAGGATTTCCTGCTCACCGCTGCCGCCATCGGTGGGCTGGTCAAGTTCAACGCCTCGATCTCTGGCGCCGAGGCCGGATGCCAGGCCGAGGTCGGCAGTGCTGCTGCGATGGCGGCGGCTGGCCTGTGTGCCGTGATGGGCGGAACACCGCAGCAAGTGGAAAACGCCGCCGAGATTGCGCTGGAACATCATCTGGGCATGACCTGCGATCCGGTCAAAGGGCTGGTGCAGGTCCCATGCATCGAACGCAACGGACTGGCCGCAATCAAGGCGGTCTCGGCCGCCTCGCTTGCCTTGCGGGGCGACGGGCAGCATTTCGTGCCGCTTGATGCCTGTATCGAGACCATGCGTCAGACCGGCCATGACATGCACGAAAAGTACAAGGAAACCTCGCTTGGTGGTTTGGCCGTCAACGTTCCAAACTGCTGATTGCGGGCACTGACCCTAGGTCAGCTCTAGGGTGGGTTGATCCCCGTCCTGTCCTTCCCTAGCGTGGCGGCATGTCGCATGATCGCCCCGTTCTGGGTATCCTTTTGATGTTGGGATTTTGTGTCGTCGCCCCCATGGGCGACGCCGTGGCCAAACTTTTGAGTGGTGCAATTCCGCTGGGAGAACTGTTGTTGGTCCGCTTTGCCGTGCAGGCGGCGGTCCTGATCCCGCTGGTGATCGTGACGCGGCGCCCCTGGCGCATCCGCGGGCGGCTTTTGCGCCTGACGGCCCTGCGCACGGTTCTGCATATCGTGGGCATCGGCGCGATGTTCACGGCGCTGCAATACCTGCCGCTGGCGGATGCTGTAGCGATTGCCTTTGTCATGCCCTTCATCATGCTGCTTCTGGGCAAATATGTCCTGGACGAAGAGGTCGGCGCGCGCCGCCTGGGGGCTTGCATCGTTGGCTTCATCGGCACTCTTCTGGTGATCCAGCCCAGCTTTGTCGAGGTCGGCTGGCCCGCGCTGCTGCCCCTGGTGGTGGCCATCGTCTTCTCGCTCTTCATGCTGGTGACCCGACAATTGGCAAAGGATACCGACCCTGTGGGCCTGCAGGCGGTTTCCGGAGTGATGGCTTCGGTAGTGCTGCTGCCCGCTCTGCTGGTCGGTCAGAACATGGGTATCGAGCCGCTGACGCTGGTGATGCCCGACGTCATGACCAGTTGGTTGATGCTGGCGATCGGGCTTCTGGGCACGCTGGCGCATCTGCTGATGACCTGGTCGCTGCGCTATGCGCCCTCGGCCACATTGGCGCCGATGCAGTATCTGGAAATTCCTGTGGCCACGGTCATTGGCTGGCTGATTTTCAGCGATCTGCCCAATGGTCTGGCCAGCGTTGGCATCTGCATCACGATTGCAGCCGGCCTTTACATCATCCTGCGTGAGCGGGCCACGGCACGTGCCGAGTTGAACGAAACGCCTGCATGACCAGATCAAAGGCGCCACGTGGCACCATGACCAACAGCCCCGGCTGATCCATTTCCAACGTCACCGGCCCCGTGCTTCGGTTCGACGTGCCGATCTGCCCCGAGGGGTCAAACGTCAGCTGATCAATCGGCCATTCCAGCCCCGACGATCGCCCGTTTACGCGCGCCAACGGAAACAATGACACCACGCTGCCTGGATCCAATGCCAGCTCAATCCGGGGGGGGGCGTGAAACAGAACCTCATGCGCACCCAACAGGACACAAGGCGTCGCGGCCCTGCGTACCAATGTGTTGAGCACCGCCAACTGATGATCGACGCGCCCGCCCAAAAACCCCACACCCACCACAAGCGGTGCATGGATGTGGCGCAACGCCTTGTCGAAATCCGTGGTCTCTTGTTCTCGTACCGGAAACAGCCGCTCGGGTGGGACCAGACGCTGAACGTCATCCGAGACAGAGTCAAAATCCCCGATCACCGCCTGTGGCATGTGCCCCTGCGCCACCGCAAGGTCGGCCCCTCCATCTGCTGCCACAAGCGTTGGCGCCACCGACGAGGCGAGGTTAAGGTCGTTTTCACCTACATCCCCGCCGCCAATCAGCGTGATTGGTTCCGAATGCTCAACAATAGGGGGTTTCATATGTCGATTTAGCCTTATTTAGGAAACGAGACACAATCTGGTCACAAAATGATACGCTCATTTGCACAGATTCGGGCCGAAATTGACGCCTCGGGCATGGTAAACGGGTTGCCATAAGTATGTAGAGGACGAGCATCCCATGGTACAGAACAACAAGGTATTGACCGTCTCATACGGGACATTTTCCTGCACGTTGGAGGGGTTTGAAGACTCCTTCGACACCATGAAAGCCATTGCCGAGTACTTTAGGGATCTCGCAGCGGACGATCGCTATTTCGGCGCAGAACCCCCACAGCCCGACGCGGACATGCTGGCGCGGATCGCCCAGCGCGAGATTTCGCGCCAGGTCGAGGCCCGCACCGATTCAAAGGGAATTGTCCTGCGCGCCGCCGAAGCAGCCCCCGTCGTAGCACCCGCCGCTGCAGAAGTTGTCGATGCCGAACCTGCGCCTGTAATAGCTCCTGCGGTCGAGCCGATTGCCGAAGAAGCGCCCGAAACCGAAGCCCCCCAGGACGACATTGAAACCGTCGAAGAAACGTCCGCTGAAGCCGCCGTTGAAGAAGCGACGGATGATGAGGACGTAGGTCTCGAAGACAAGAGTGTCGTCGAAGAGGCCGAGGAAGCCCCGGCCAACGAAACCATTGCCGAGGAGATCTCGGACGCAGCTGAGATCACGGAATCTGACGAAGAAACCGCTGACGAAACCGCCGAGATCAATGCACCTAAGATCGTGGACGCCGAAGAAACCCTGGAGGATACTTCGGAAGAGACCGAAACCGAGGTTTCCGAAGCCGAAGTTTCCGAGGCTGTGGATGCCCTGAACGAAGCGACTGAGGAAGAGCCCGAAACGTCTCAGGACACCTCGGAAGAAGCAGTCGACGTCGCCGAAGTCAGCGCCGAAGACGCGGCCTTGGCTGCCATCGCTGCGCGCGTATCCGACCCCGAGGATCAAGCTCCGGTGATCGAAACCGAGCCGGTCGAACAGGACGACACCGTCCCGGCCGCCGATAGCATCGCCGCTAAGCTGCAGCGCATTCGGGCCGTTGTCTCGCGCAATGAGCAAGCCGCTCAGTCCGAGACCTATGCCGAGGACGAGCACGCCGAAGATGTGGTCACTGCTGCAGCGGCGGGATTGACCACAGCGCTGCAAGACGACGAAGACACAGTTGAGGATGAAGCGGAGGATGTTTCCGCCATTCTGGAAAAGCTGGATGCAGAAGATGACGCCGACGCAAAATCGGCTATGGAAGACGAAGCTCTGTTCTCGGACTTGGATGAAGAGGATGAGGATGAAACCGACGAGCTGGACAACATTCTTGGCTCGGACGAGACGGCGGAAAAACCCGCGCAGCCCACGGCGCGCGTTCTGAAGGTCAAGCGCCGGGATCTGGAAGCGGCCATTGCCGCTGGCGATCTGCAACCTGCGGACGACGAAAGCGCCACGGACGATCCCGCAGATGAAGAAACGCAAAGCGATGCGGCAAGCAACAGCTCTTTGTTGCCCGAAGACGAAGCTGACCTGATGCGCGAACTGGCCGCCGTTGAAGCGGAGTTGAATGCCACCCCCGAGGAAGGCGACGGGGAGAAGACACAGATTGAGCCTGACGCCACGGGCGCGGCCGATGACATCGATGCAGAGTTTGAAGATGTCTCCGAAGATCTGAACCCAGAGCCAGAAGTCGATGAACAAACAGAGGCGCCCAAAGTCGAAGCCGATGAAGACGACCTGTCTCGCCTGATGGCAACCGCTGATGAGAAGCTGGACGATCCCGACACTTCCTCCTCGCGCGAAGCCTATACCCATTTGCGCGCCGCCGTCGCGGCAGCCCAAGCCGAGCGTTCGGCAGGTGGCACCGTTGGCACCCACACCAGCGACGACGACTATCGTGAAGATCTGGCCAGTGTTGTACGCCCACGCCGTCCCACCGCCAAAGCGTCCAGCCCGCGTCCCCGCGCAGGTGGCGACCGCCCGGCCCCACTGAAACTGGTGGCCGAGCAGCGTATCGACGTGCCGACCGAGACACAGAACCGTGGCCCCGTTCGCCCGCGCCGCGTGGCTTCGGTGGTCACAGACGAGACCGCTGGAGAGACCGGCAAAGGGTTTGCCGAATATGCAGCGGAGAACGGCGCCGTGACCCTGCCCGATCTGCTGGAGGCGGCGGCAGCTTACATGTCGTTTGTCGAAGGTCGCGAGCAGTTTTCGCGCCCGCAATTGATGAACAAAGTGCGCCAGTTGGACAATCAAAGCTTCAACCGCGAAGACGGCCTGCGGTCATTTGGTCAGCTACTTCGCGACGGCAAGATCGAGAAGGCAGGCGGAGGACGCTTTGTTGCCTCGGGTGACATCGGGTTCCATCCAAACAAGCGCGCCGCTGGGTAATGCCCCGAGAATTTGCAAAGGGAGTCGCTCATCTGAGCGGCTCCCTTTGCATTTCCCCACCCACCATAGATGCCACGCCGGTCTTTCCTCCAAGCCGACCAAGCACATTGAGCACCATCCCCCGCAAAACCACAAAACGCGGAACCCATCGCATCCACACCCCTTCGGCCCGCAAGCCCTCCCGCCCGTCGTCGATGCCCCTTGCGGGACACCTCCTCCCGTTGGGCCGGGCCTCGCTGCGCTCGGCGGTTGCTTCTGGGCGCGACCGCGCCGAGCGACAAGCGAGGCGCCCGGCCCAAGGCCGTTGGCGGTGCTGACGTAGTCAGGATCGCCCGGGTGCGGGAGCGCCCCCTGTGCTTCGTGTTACAGCAGAGTGTAAGCGCGCGGCTTCAAACGAAAAAAGGCACCTGATCATCCGGTGCCTTTTTGGGATCAACGCGCCAAATTCACGTGTTGCGATCATCCGGTGCATCCGGATCAGCTTGTCCAACCCCGCGGAACACCGCCTTGAATGGCAAAACCCAGGCAATCCCCAAACCAATGTAGACCAGCAGTTCCAACCAGATCGGTGGGCGATTCAGCAAGCTCAGGATGAACACCACCATGATGATGTAGATCGGCATCCCCAGCAAAAGGATGACCAAAGCCCACCGGCGGCGGGCCTTGTAGCTTAGTCCGGGTTTATTTGGATCAGTCATCAGTCTGCAAAGGGGTCCGTGACAAGAATGGTGTCCTCACGTTCGGGCGAGGTAGAGAGTAGCGCAACAGGGCAGTCGATCAACTCTTCTACGCGGCGCACATATTTGATCGCGTTTGCCGGCAGCTCGGCCCAGCTGCGCGCGCCTTCGGTGGATTCGCTCCAGCCCGGCATTTCTTCGTAGATCGGTGTGCAGCGCGCCTGCTGATCCGCTGCGGTCGGCAGATAATCCAGACGCTCGCCGTCCAAATCGTAACCCACGCAGATTTTCAGTGTCTCGAACCCGTCGAGCACGTCCAGCTTGGTCAGCGCGATGCCACTGACGCCGCTGGTCGCGCAGGTCTGACGCAACAGGGCTGCATCAAACCAACCACAGCGACGCTTGCGGCCTGTGGTGGTTCCGAATTCATGCCCGCGCTCACCCAGGCGCTGACCGTCGTCATCGTGCAGCTCGGTCGGGAACGGTCCTTCACCTACACGGGTGGTATAGGCTTTGACGATGCCCAGAACAAAGTCGATCGAGTTCGGGCCGATGCCCACGCCGGTCGCCGATTGCCCTGCAATCACGTTGGACGAGGTCACAAACGGATAGGTGCCAAAGTCGATGTCCAAGAGTGCGCCTTGCGCCCCTTCAAACAGGATCCGCTTGCCCGCTTTGCGTTTCTCGTTCAACACCTTCCAGACCGGCGCCGCAAACGGCAGGATTTTTGGCGCGATTTCCTTGAGTTGCGCGATCAGCGCATCGCGATCCACGGCCTCGATGCCCAGACCTTTGCGCAGCGGATCATGGTGCTGCAGCGCACGGTCAACGCGCGCCTCAAGCGTCGCTTCATCCGCGAGGTCCGCCACGCGCACCGCACGACGGCCCACTTTGTCTTCGTAGCACGGGCCGATGCCGCGACCGGTGGTGCCGATCTTGGTGCCTTTGGAGGACGCTTCTTCCCGCGCACGGTCCAACTCGCCATGGATCGGCAGAATCAGCGGCGTGTTCTCGGCAATCATCAGCGTCTCGGGCGTGATCTCGACACCCTGCGCCTGCACGGTCTCGATCTCTTTGATCAGATGCCAGGGGTCCAGCACCACACCGTTGCCGATCACACTCAGCTTGCCGCCGCGCACAACGCCGGATGGCAATGCGTGCAGCTTGTAGACCTTGCTGTCGATCACAAGGGTATGGCCGGCGTTGTGACCGCCCTGGAATCGCGCGATCACATCAGCGCGTTCGCTGAGCCAATCCACGATCTTGCCCTTACCCTCGTCGCCCCACTGGGCGCCGACTACTACGACATTGGCCATATCCGGTCCTTTGCTGCGAAGTATCAAACCCGCGTTCATATACAGAGGCACATGCAACAGTGAAACCGCAAATTCGCCGCAGGGTCGTCGAAACACTGGACAGCTGCGTCCGTTTCAGCGATTCTGCGCGACAAAAAAGTATGTGGCGGTGATTTTTTATGGGCATGTTTCTGCGATGGCTGTTTGCGTTCGCGCTGCTGACGCTGACCTATAATCCGACGGACTGGAACTATGTCCGCTGGAGCATTGAGAATTATCAGGCGCATTTGTCCGTGGCGGTCCTGATGGGGCTGCTCTTGACCATCGGTTACATCATCTACATCCGCGCCACCCTGCGCTCGATCGGCGGCTTTGGCATGATCCTTGTCATGGCCGTTGTCGCCGCATTGTTGTGGGTGCTTTATGATTTTGGCCTGCTGCAGCTGGATAACAAGAATGTGCAGGTCTGGCTGGGCATCCTGGCCCTGTCCATCGTTCTGGGAATCGGTCTAAGCTGGAGCCACGTCCGGCGCCAACTGGCCGGGCAGAGCGATGTGGACGATGTGGATGAGTAAGCCTGAACAAAACTTCGAACAGTTCTACTACACCAAAGTCGGCCTTGGCGAAGGCTGCGGCTGTGCCGAAAAGATCATCGACGTGCACGAATTCAACCGGCTGGCCGGAAAACCCCGCTTGCGCGTGCCGCGCCTGGCCCTGCCCACCCGCGCAGGTTTGCGTCGGTTCCTGCAAAAAGCAGGGCTGACCTCGCGGCCCCGGTCCCGCGACTGACCCCGGCGGATGACACGCATCATCAAGGCGGCAGATCTCGTGCCGACGCCGTGGAAAAATGGTGGTGGCCTCACACGCGAGATTGCCAGCCACTCGAACATCGATGACATACACTGGCGTCTGAGCATCGCAGATGTGGATCGGGACGGTCCATTTTCGTGTTTTCCGGGCCTTTCCAGGATTCTGACAGTGATAGAGGGGAACGGGATGACCCTGCACACGGATGACGCAACGCTGAGCGCGCAGCCTCATCAACCGCTGGCCTTTGCCGGGGATCTACCAGTGACCGGGCGCCTGATCGACGGGCCAGTCCGAAACTTCAACCTCATCTTCGATCCGCAGCATGTGAGACCGTCCGTCAGGCTTCACCAAGGGCCGCAAACACTGAACCTTGCGCCAGCAGATCATGCTGTTCACTGCCTCAACGGGACGGTCGATTTGAACGGAACCACCCTTAATCCCGGGGACACCGCGTTGATAACGAGTGGCGACATTTACATGCCAGACAAAACCGAAATTATCTGCGTGACGCTCTGAGCACGCCCGCGTGGCCCCTGGCCACGCCGCGGTGTTCGCCCCTCGATGGGGCGGGCAGCGCGCGCCTGCCTAGCCGTCCAGCGACACCGGTGCCCCATGCGGCGTGGTCAGATAGGCCTCTTCCCAGGCGTCCTTGATCGGGGCCACCTCGCCCCTCGACGCCCCGCCGTCTTCGTCCAGAACCGCCTCCAGCGTTTCAAGCCAGGCGTGGAAGTAATCATCGCCCCCATCCAACTCGCGCGACAATCCATGCCGTTTCAAGGTGGCAGAAAACCGTTCCGCCCAGTCGGGCCAGGCAAACCGCCCGGTCTCGTTCAGATGCACCGTCAGCGCAAAAACCTGCGCATGCCAGGGCTCGGCAAAAACCGGCTCGGGCGCACTGAATTCGACACAATCGCTCATACCGGCTCCAGATAGCTTTGCCAAAGATCCAAGACGACCTCATCGTCGGGACTTTCCGCGTCGGCCCAAAGCTCGGTTGCCGGGAACACCACCGCATAGAGCGGCTCAGGGGCCTCTCCCAGTCCGTGCGCGTTGCTGTCGGGCAGAACATGGGCGCCATGCATCAGCAGCACACGCCCAACAGCTCCCTGAGCATAAGCAGGCAAGCGCGTGTGTCCGCCGTCCACCAGCCGATTGGCGGCAGGACGCGCCGTACGCACCGCCTGCCCGACGACAAAGGCCGGAGCCACATTCGACGGACGATCCGCCGGGCCGCCCTTGGCCAGGACACCCGGCACCGCCTCGGCCGTCATCGCCTTATGCGCCAGGGGGTGTGGGGTATCCTCGCCCTCTCCCTTCAGGTCCTCCAGCGTCAGCACGCCGGTTTCCACAAGCAGATCCGCAAGCCCCGAGATCCATTTCTCGTAGTAACTGAACCGCGTGTAATCCTTGGGTGACAACCGCTCGCGCGCATGGCGCGAGACGTCGATGTTCCATTTTCCCAAAGCGCCCGAGGCCAGCGTCACGGCCAGCGCCCGTGCATGCCAGTCCTTCTCAAACACTGGCGCGTCTTCGCCCTCGGGCGCGACGGGTCCGTCGCCAAATCGCCCGCCCATATCATGCACGCGGGTCATGACGGCACCTCCGCCAGGCCGGTGCCGATCATGCTGTCACGGGTCACCAGTTCGGCCAGTTCGTCCTTGGTCATTCCTTGCGTGCCTTCGGGGCGCATCGGCAGCACCAGATAGCGCACCTCGGCCGTCGAATCCCAAACCCGCACGGATGTGCCTTCGGGCAGGGTCACGCCGAAATCCGCCAGCACCTTGCGCGGCTCGCGCACAGCGCGGGCGCGGTAGGCGTCGGATTTGTACCAGCCCGGCGGGATGCCAAGCAACGGCCACGGGTAGCAGCTGCACAAGGTACACACGACCATATTGTGCTGCTCAGGGGTATTTTCGACCACCACCATATGTTCGCCCTGGCGCCCGTAATAGCCCAGGTCGGCCACCACCGGTGTGGCATCTGCCAGCAACGCGGCCTTGAACTCCGGGTCCGCCCAGGCTCGCGCAACAACGCGCGCACCGTTCTTGGGACCAATGCGGTTCTCATAGGTGTCGATCAACTCATCCAGCGCGGCAGGGTCAATCAGCCCCTTGCGGGTGAGAATCGTTTCCAGCGCCTTGACCCGCAAGGCGGGCTCGGGCGGCAACAGGGCGTGCGGGTGGTCGTGGTCATCATGTGGCATGGGGCGCATGATTGAACCACCATCGCCCCAAGTCCAGTGTCAAATCCGTGATGCGGCTCATCACGCCACGTGATCGCAAACTCCTCCCTTGCCCCTGACCGCAAACTTGCCTACATACCGCGCGGTACATACCACGCTCTGCAGGGTCTCCATGGAAAACGTCGTCCTCATCATTCACCTTCTCCTGGCTCTTGGCCTGATCGCCGTCGTTCTGATGCAGCGGTCCGAGGGTGGAGGCCTGGGCATGGGCGGCGGTGGCGGCGGTGCCGTTTCGGGTCGCGCAGCGGCCACGGCACTTGGCAAGTTGACCTGGATTCTGGCGGCGGCCTTTATCGTGACTTCGATCACGCTGACCATTCTGGCCGCGCAAAAGTCCGCAGGCTCGTCGGTCATCGACCGTCTGGGCGTTCCGGCACCTGCATCCGAGCAGAGCACACCTGACGTTCCGGCAGGGTCCGACCTGTTGCCGCCCACACAAGGCGACAACGCACCGCTGGTTCCCAAAGCCGACTGAACCACTACACCTTGAATTCTGGATGAGAACCGCAACAGCATCTTGCGGTTCTCTTGCGTTAGGCGCGCGAATCCTTTATACGTGAAGTCCCGTGATGCAGTGGTTTTTGAGCACGTGTTCGAGGCCACCGGGCAGCTGAATTTTGACCACTCACGGGGGCAGCCGAACACTCATGGCGCGTTTTATCTTCATCACTGGCGGTGTTGTATCTTCGCTTGGCAAGGGTCTGGCGTCCGCCGCCCTGGGATCGCTGCTGCAAGCACGTGGCTATTCGGTCCGCCTGCGCAAGCTGGACCCCTATCTGAACGTCGACCCCGGCACCATGTCGCCATTTGAGCACGGCGAGGTTTTCGTGACCGATGACGGCGCGGAAACCGACCTGGACCTGGGCCACTACGAGCGTTTCACTGGTGTGCCTGCCCGCAAAACCGACTCGGTGTCGTCGGGCCGGATCTATTCAAACGTGCTGGAAAAGGAACGCCGCGGCGACTACCTGGGCAAGACCATTCAAGTGGTTCCCCATGTCACCAACGAGATCAAGGACTTCATCTCGATCGGAGAGGATGAGGTCGATTTCATGCTGTGCGAGATCGGCGGCACCGTTGGCGACATCGAAGGCCTGCCGTTTTTCGAAGCCATCCGTCAGTTCAGCCACGACAAACCCCGCGGTCAGTGCATTTTCATGCACCTGACGCTGCTGCCCTATCTGGCGGCCTCGGGTGAGTTGAAAACGAAACCGACCCAACACTCGGTCAAGGAGCTGCAATCCATCGGCATAGCGCCCGACATCCTGGTCTGCCGCTCGGAACAGCCGATCCCGGACAAGGAACGCGAGAAAATCGCTTTGTTCTGTAACGTCCGGAAAGAGGCCGTAGTCGCGGCTTATGACCTGAGCTCGATCTATGAGGCACCGCTGGCTTATCACGAGCAGGGTCTGGATCAGGCCGTGCTCGATGCCTTCAACATCTCGCCCGCGCCCAAGCCCGATCTGGCGACCTGGAACGACGTCAAGGACCGCATCCACAACACCGATGGTGAAGTGAACGTGGCCATCGTCGGCAAGTACACCCAGCTCGAAGATGCCTATAAGTCGATCAAAGAGGCGCTGACCCATGGCGGGATGGCGAACCGGGTCAAGGTGAACGTGTCCTGGGTTGATGCCGAGGTATTCGACCGCAGCGACGCAGCCCCGCATCTGGAAGGCTTCCATGCCATTCTGGTGCCTGGTGGTTTTGGCGAGCGCGGCACCGAAGGCAAGATCAAGGCGGCCGAGTTCGCCCGTACCCGCAAGATCCCTTATCTGGGCATTTGTCTGGGCATGCAGATGGCGGTGATCGAAGCGGCTCGTAATGTGGCGGGCATCAAGACCGCTGGGTCCGAGGAATTCGACCACGAGGCGGGCGAGAAACGGTTCGAGCCGGTGGTCTATCACCTGAAAGAATGGGTTCAGGGCAACCACACGGTGCAGCGCAAAGCCGATGACGACAAGGGCGGCACCATGCGCTTGGGGGCCTATGACGCGGCACTGGCCGATGGGTCGAATGTGGCGGAAGTTTACGGATCGACCCAGATCGAAGAGCGTCACCGCCACCGCTATGAGGTCGACATCAAGTACCGCGAAAAGCTGGAAGCCGCCGGGTTGAAATTCTCGGGCATGTCACCAGACGGCCGTCTGCCCGAGATCGTGGAATGGGCTGACCATCCGTGGTTCATCGGCGTACAGTTCCACCCCGAGCTGAAATCCAAGCCCTTTGCGCCGCACCCCCTGTTTGCTGATTTTGTGCGCGCAGCCAAGGACACCTCGCGGTTGGTGTAACGTTGGATGGGGGCTCTGCCCCCGTCGCTGCGCGCCTCCCCCGGGATATTTCTGGCAAGAGGAAGATGCTCGGTTGCGTTATTCATAGCCCCGCCGCACTCTACGTCAAACTGAAGGGGAGAGAGGCAGATGGCCAAAGGGTACTGGGTGGCGCATGTCGACGTGGACGACATGGAGACTTATAAGAACTATGTCGCGGCAAACGCCGCGCCGTTTGCGGAATATGGTGCCAAGTTTCTGGTGCGTGGCGGAGAGCAGCAAGTCCGCGAAGGTCACGCGCGGGCCCGTACCGTGGTGCTGGAATTCGAAAGCTATGAAAAGGCGATCGAGTGTTATGAGAGTATCGGCTATCAGGCAGCCAAGGACATTCGCGATCCGGTTTCAACCGGGGATCTGGTTATCGTCGAAGGCTATACCGGGTAGTTCGCCCTTGGCGAAACGCAAAATATGGGGTAATTTCAGATCATGCTGAAGAAGTTTTTCCAGGCGTTTCGCCCATCTGACCCTGCCCCGCTGCCCGACCCGGATGCCGAGTTGGCCCTTGGGGCACTGCTTGTGCGCGTGGCGCAGTCCGACCGCGATTATCAGCTCGAAGAAATCAGCCTGATCGACCGCATTCTGGCCCGGCTTTATCAACACAACGCGATTGAGGCCGCCAAAGTGCGTGCGACTTGCGAAAAGCTGCATGCGGCAGCGCCCGAGACCGACACCTTTGGCCGCCTGATCCGCGAGACGACCGGTCTTGAGGAGCGTCTGGCCGCACTGGACGCCCTGTGGGAGGTCGTTCTGGCCGATGGCGAACAGCAGGAAGGCGAGCTTAAGATTGTAGAAGAGGCGCGAATCGCCATGGGGTTGAGCTTCAAGGACAGCGAAGCAGCCCGCCGCCGCGCGATGGAAAAAGTCTGACCGCAGCGCACGGCGCCTCTTGGCGCACTGCAGATGCACGCCTATACCTTTCTACATGTTTCGTGATTTCCTGACGCGGCTGACGCAGCCGGACCCCGCCCAACTGCCCGACGAAGACGCCCGCCTTGCGCTGACCGCGCTTTTGGTGCGCATCGCCAAATCGGACAATGATTACGCCCCCGAAGAGATGGCCCGCATCGACCGCATCACCGCGGCGCGCTATGGCCTGTCCCCGTTCGAAGCGGCGGGTCTGCGCTCGCAGGCCGAAGGGCTGGAGGCCGAAGCCCCCGACACCGTGCGCTTTACCCGCGCGATCAAGGATGCGGTGGCCTATGAAGACCGCCGCGCCGTGGTCGAGGCGCTGTGGTCGGTGGTTCTGGCCGATGGCGAACGGGCCGAGGAAGAAGACGCGCTGCTGCGGCTGGTGGCCAACTTGCTGGGTGTGAATGACCGCGATTCGGCGCTTGCCCGGCAAAAGGCGGCCCGTTCATGACCGCGATGCTCGGCATGTATGACATGCCCGCCCTGCAAGACGCCAATGACGCCTTCTGGGCTGCGATCCGCACGCATTTGGGGGACGGCCCCGAGATGTTGGATCGAGAGCGGGATTTCTGGGACATCTGGCACGACCCAAGCATGGTGTTTTCGCAGACCTGCGGCATGCCGTATCGCACCAAGCTGCATGGCACGGTTACCTTGATCGGTACGCCCGACTATGGCCTGCCCGATTGCCCGCCCGGCTATTATTATTCAACCTTTGTGGCCCGCTCGGATGATCCCCGACCGCTGGACGAATTGGTGACCGGCACATTCGCCTATAACGAGCCGCTGTCGCAATCGGGATGGGCTGCGCCAACGACACATCTGCACTCACTGGGATTGAAAGTAGACACTTTGCTGCAATCCGGCGGCCATGCCCTGTCGGCGAAGGCGGTGGCCGAGGGACGCGCAGACCTTGCCGCTCTGGATGCGCTGACTTGGGTTCTGCTGACCGAACATGAACCGAATCTGGCAAGCAAGCTGCGCGTTGTGACCCGCACGGAGCCCACGCCAACCTTGCCCTTTGTGACTGCGCAGTCACACGACCCTGCACCGATTGCGGCCGCCGTTCGGGCTGCGATTGCTGCGATGGACGAAGACACCCGGCAATTGCTGCACATCCGGGGGCTGATCGACATACCCGCAGAGGTATATTTGGCTGTCCCAACACCGCCTTCGCCCGCCGAAAAAGACAGTTCCGTATAGTCAATTCGGCGCTTTCCGGGGCGAAACATTCGTTTTGCAAGTTGCATTGCGACAAAAATTCAGCCCTATTAGCCCACCAAAACCGGTACAAACCTTCGGATTCCACGTGTCAGACACACCTCCTGTCATCCAGATCAAGAACCTGCACAAAAGCTTTGGCCAGCTCGAGGTGCTCAAAGGCGTTGATATCACGGCCCACCGGGGCGACGTGGTGTCGCTGATCGGATCATCGGGATCGGGAAAATCCACATTGCTGCGGTGCTGCAACCTGCTGGAAGACAGCCAACAGGGCGAGATCCTGTTCAAGGGCGAGCCCGTCGCATGGAAGGGTGAACACCACGGGCGTCGCCCAGCCGACCCCAAACAGGTGCTGCGCATCCGCACGAACCTGTCGATGGTGTTCCAGCAGTTCAACCTGTGGGCCCATATGACCATCCTGCAAAACGTGATGGAGGCGCCTGTCACTGTCCTGGGCCGCGACAAGGCCGAGGTCGAGGAAAGCGCACGCAAATACCTGCACCAGGTGGGCATTGGCGACAAATGCGACGTTTATCCTGCGCAGCTGTCAGGTGGCCAACAACAGCGTGCCGCCATTGCGCGGGGCCTGTGCATGGAGCCCGAGGCGCTGCTCTTTGACGAGCCCACATCGGCGCTTGACCCCGAGCTGGAACAGGAAGTGATCAAGGTGATCAAGGACCTGGCGGCCGAGGGGCGCACGATGATCATCGTGACCCATGACATGAAAATGGCCGCTGATATTTCCAGCCACGTGGTGTTCCTGCACCAGGGGCTGATCGAAGAAGAGGGCTCGCCCGACGCCTTGTTTGGCGCGCCCAAATCCGAACGCCTGCAGGGCTTTTTGTCTGCCACGCAGGCTGCTTAACTAGAAACGAAACCAAAAATAGGGGAGTGAAAACATGAAAAAACTGATCCTGACAACAGCTGCACTGGCACTGAGCGCCGGTTTGGCAATGGCCGAAACCGTCCGCATGGGCACCGAGGGCGCCTACCCTCCGTACAACTTCATCAATGACGCCGGCGAGATCGACGGTTTCGAGCGTGAGCTGGGCGATGAGATGTGCAAACGCGCCGGTCTGACCTGCGAATGGGTCAAGAACGACTGGGATTCGATCATTCCGAACCTGGTCTCGGGCAACTACGACACCATCATCGCCGGCATGTCGATCACTGCCGAGCGTGATGAGGTCATCGACTTCACCCAGAACTATCAGCCCCCCGCGGCGTCGGCCTATGTTGCCGCTGCCGAAGGTGCTGACGTGACCGGTGGCGTTGTCGCCGCTCAGACCGCGACCATCCAGGCAGGTCACGTGGCCGAATCCGGCGCAACCCTGGTCGAGTTTGCAACTCCGGAAGAAACCATCGCAGCCGTCCGCAACGGCGAAGCGGATGCCGTTCTGGCCGACCGTGACTATCTGGCGCCGCTGGTCGAGGAATCGAACGGCGAGCTGGTCTTCGTCGGCGACCCGGTTCCGCTGGGTGGTGGCGTTGGCATGGGCCTGCGTGAATCCGACGGCGAACTGCGTGGCAAGTTCGATGCGGCCATCACCTCGATGAAAGAGGACGGCTCGCTGAACGAATTGCTGATCAAGTGGTTCGGCGAAGACACCCGCACTTACTGATCTCTGATCCTTGCGGTCCCGTGCGTCACACGCGCGGGACCGTTTCTTTTGCCGGTTTTTTGTGGCTGATCACCCCCGATCGCCAAACCTGCCCCGCCCAAGGCTGACTTGATGTTTTCCTACTGCGCCGATCCCGACACGCTTGGCACCTTTCGTTGGTTCTCGTGCTATCTGACCAACGGCGTGCACATGTCGTTCTACCTGTCCTTCATCAAGGTTCTGGCCTTGCTGGCCATCACCGCACCCGTGGCGCTGGCCTTTGGCTTTGCGGGGGCCATGTCGGCCCGGTCGCATATTCCGCCCGTCAGCTGGCTGGGCAAAGGGTACATCGCCATCGTGCGTGGCGTGCCGGACATCGCGTTTTTCCTGTTCTTTGTCATCGCATTGGATCAGGCATTCGAATGGACGCGGCACCAGATCCTCTGCCCCGATTGGACCGATCCGATCCGGCAGGGCAATGACTTCCTGGTCTGCGCGCAGGCCAAACTGCCCTTAGGCACGTCACCCGAATGGGTGCATGAAACATACGGCTTCTTCCTCGCCGTCATCACTTTTGCCATCGTTTTTGGCGCCTTTGCCGCAAACGTTCTCTTTGGCGGCATGCGTGCCGTGCCCCATGCCCAGCTGGAAACGGCTGAAGCCTATGGCATGAGCCGCCGCCAGACCTTCTGGCGCATCCTCGTGCCGCAGATGTGGGTCTATGCCCTGCCCGGCCTGTCGAACCTCTGGATGGTGCTGATCAAGGCCACGCCGCTGCTGTTCCTGCTGGGTGTCGAAGACATCGTCTATTGGGCGCGCGAACTGGGTGGCACCAAGACATCCAAGTTCACCGCCTATCCGCATGGCGACTGGCGCATGTGGTACTTCCTGTTCCTGTTGGTATTCTACCTGGCCTTCACCCGTGTGTCCGAGATCGCGCTGGAGCGTCTGATGCAAAAGCTCAGCCACGGACAGGCCACCACCGGTGGCGAAGCACAGCGCAAGGAGGCAACAGTATGATCCCTCTTCGCAAGAATTGCCAATGGGCGCCGCACGCGACTGCGTTGCAGTCGCTTTCGCGCGCGCGGTCTCTTTTGCAAGGAGACCGGGCATGAGCTGTTTTCAGACCATCCAGGACTATGGCCTGCGGTCCCTTGGCTATGGCGAGCGCCTGCTGCCCAAGACCGACTTTACCCTGTGCGAACAGTTCACCCTGATCGGCTCGGGCATGATCTGGAACGTTTATTTCGGCGCCATGGCACTGGTGACCGGGTTTTTCTTTGCCACTGCCCTGGCGCTTGGCAAGGCATCGAGCAACATCTGGCTGCGCAAACCTTCGGAATGGTTCATCTTCATCTTCCGGGGCTCGCCGCTCTTCATCCAGTTCTTCTTTGCCTACTTCTTCTTCCTGTCGTTGAAGAAGGCCTATCCAATGTTCGACGCCTTCACCTCGGCCTGGCTGGGGGCGCTGATTGTGCTGTTCTTCAACACTGCCGCCTATTCGGGTGAGATCTTCTACGGCGCGCTGCGCTCGATCCCCAAGGGCGACGTCGAGGCGGCGGATGCCTATGGCATGTCGGGCTGGTCGCGGTTTCGCCGCATCATCTGGCCCACCATGCTGCGGCTGGCCTGGCCCGCCTATACGAACGAGGCGATCTTTCTGTTCCACGCCACGACGCTCGTGTTCTTTTCAGCCTTCCCGGCCTGGAGGCAAAAAGGCGATGCGCTCTATTACGCCAGTTATTTCGCGGACAAGACATTCAATCCGTTTGTGCCGTACCCGATCCTGGCGTTCTATTTCATCCTGCTGACGCTTGTGATCGTGGGTGTTTTCGGGCTGATCAACACGCGTTTGAACCGCCACTTGCCCAAGGCTCGCAAGGCCAAGATGCGGTTTCGGCCAAACCTGGTGCGCTAGAACAGCCATCCACAGATGGCCCGCATGGCTTCCCGGCCTCACCCCATCATGCTACGCCCATGAAGGGACCAATGGAGGTTAGGAAATGAAGCGTCGTGCCTTTCTCGCGCAACTTTGTGCAACAGCCACGGCAGGGTTCACTCCATTGCCTGCAATGGCGACCCAGGGCCGCTCAGCCAATGGCTATATCCGCACCAACTGGAGCCGTGATCCCTATAGCCTGGGTTCATATTCGTTCTTCGCCAAAGGATCGCGCCGCCGGCACTCTGGTGATTTGGCTGAACCTGTGGGCGAGAGGATCTTCTTTGCCGGTGAGGCCGCGCATCCCGAATACAACGGCACCGTTCATGCGGCTTTGGAATCGGGGCAGTTCGCAGGCAAGGCCGCCGCCCGTATCGGGCACAAACGCATTGCCATCATCGGCGCAGGCATAAGCGGCCTGGCTGCCGCGCGGTATCTGTCGGAGGCGGGCGCAGATGTTGTCGTGCTTGAGGCCCGCAATCGCACGGGCGGGCGAATTTGGACAGACAGGCGGTTGGGTCTGCCGCTTGACCTTGGGGCCAGTTGGCTGCACGGCACAGATGGCAACCCTTTGACCCGCTTGACCAGATCCCAAGGCATGCCTCATCGCACCACCGACGAAAGCTACGTCCTGCGCGGCCAAGGCGGGCGCTTGATGCGCGACGCCGACGCCCCCGATTGGCTTGACGAAGTGACCGAGGTTCAGCACGACGCCGGGGCCAGTTTGAACCAAATGAACTTGCTGGCATATGCAACAGACAATGACTACGACGGGGAAGAGTGGATATTCCCCAAAGGGTATGATGCAATTTTGCGCGCCTTTGATCGTGGCCTGGACATTCGCCTGAACACGGACATCCGCAAGATCGAGACGACGCCGACCAAAGTACGATTGCGCGACGCGCAAGGTCAGGAAACCGGGGTCGATGCCGTCATCGTCACCGTGCCCTTGGGCGTTCTGAAAACCGATCACATCCGCTTTGTCCCTGCCTTGCCCAAACAGAAACGGGCAGCGATTGAGAGGCTCGGCATGGGACTGCTGGATAAGGTCTATCTGCGCTATGACACGGTGTTCTGGGATGCCGATGCCACATGGATCCTCACACCCGAAAACGGCTTGCCACCGGGGCAATTCAATCAGTGGCTCAACCTTGCCCCCTATATTGATGAACCCGTTCTGGTCGCCTTCAACGGGGCGGGACCCGCGCGTGATCTGGCCAGAACATCCGACAAGAAAATTTTGCGGTTGGCACAACAGACCCTGAACCGCGCCTATCCTGTTTAACACGGCGCAGTTTGCTGCCCTTCGAAATTTGATCAAATCTAGTGACAAGACCCCTCCAGCTCGGTTATCTGTCGACAAACTATAACGGAGCGTCCCATGGACCTTGCACAGTTCGACACCTTTCGCGTCGCCGCCGTTGACCTGAATGGGCAGTTGCGCGGCAAACGGGTTCCCGCGGCCTATGCCGGAAAGCTGGACAAGGGCGCCGTCCGCATTCCGTTTTCGGCACTGAATGTGGATCTATGGGGCGCGGATATCGAAAACAGCCCGCTGGTGTTCGAAAGCGGTGATGCCGATGGTGTCTTGCGCCCGACCGAGCGGGGGGCGGTGCCGATGCCTTGGCTGACACGGCCTTCGGCGCTGGTACCCATGGCGCTGTATCACGATGACGGCACGCGTTTTGATGGCGATCCCCGCCACGCGCTGGCCGATGTGCTGGACCGCTACGCCGCGCGCGGCTGGACCGTCATCGCGGCGACCGAATTGGAGTTCACACTGCTCGACGACAGTGGCGAGGCCCCACAACCACCGCGCAACCCCATTTCAGGCCGCGCGCTTGAAGATGAGGCCGTGCTGTCCATGACGGAACTCGACGCCTTTGACGGCTTCTTTTCGGACCTTTACGAGAGCTGCGCCCAGATGGACATCCCCGCACAGGCCGCAATTTCAGAGGCGGGCATCGGGCAGTTCGAAGTCAACTTGAACCACCAGGATGCAATGCGATGTGCCGATGATACGCTGCTGTTCAAGGTTCTGGTGCGCGGTTTGGCCCGCAAACACGGGTTTGCAGCAACCTTCATGGCCAAACCCTATGCTGATGATGCCGGCAACGGGATGCATGTGCATTTTTCCATTGTTGACGAAAATGGCACCAATGTCCTGGACAACGGCGGCCCCGAAGGCACCGATCTGCTGCGACATGCGGTGGCTGGATGTCTGACCGCGATGCCCGATTGCACGCTGATCTTTGCTCCTCACGGGAACTCATACACCCGGCTGGTGCCCGGAGCCCACGCCCCCACCGGCGCGTGCTGGGCCTATGAGAACCGAACCGCCGCACTGCGCATTCCAGGCGGTGCCGCAGCCGCGCGCCGGATCGAGCACCGCGTTGCGGGAGGTGATACCAACCCGTACCTCATGCTGGCTGCCATCTTGGGTGCTGCCATGGTCGGGATCGAAGACGCGATGGAGCCGCCGACCCCGATCACTGGAAACGCCTATGCGCTGGATGGTGTTCCACAGCTTGCCCCGACCCTGCCATCAGCCGTCGAACAGTTCGAAAACAGCGCCATTGTCGCGCGTATCTTGTCGCCCGGGTTGATCCGCAACATGGCCATGACCAAGCGACAGGAAATCGCGCTCTTTGCACAGCGCCCGACGGAACGTCACTGGCTAAGCTATCTGGAAACCGTCTGACACCCTTGCGAGCGCTCCCTTGCTCGGGTATCGTAAAATTTGATCAAATTTGGTGACCCATGAAAATCGGTATTCTGATAACCGGCCACGCCCCGGACGCCCTGATCGGCGAGACGGGCAACTATGACAAGATCTTTGCACGCCTGTTGGACGGACACGGGCATGACTTTGACTATGCCGCCTATGCTGTAGTGGACAATGAATTCCCGGACGGCGCTGACGCCTGCGACGGTTGGCTGCTGACCGGATCAAAGCATGGCGCCTATGAGGACCACGACTGGATCCCCCCGCTAGAGCAACTGATCCGCGATATCCACACGCGGGGCATTCCCATGATTGGGGTCTGTTTTGGCCACCAGATCATCGCCCAGGCCCTGGGGGGAAAAGTCGAGAAATTCAGCTGCGGTTGGGTCGTTGGTCCAACCGAATACGACTATGGCGACCGGCAAGTCGTGATCAACGCCTGGCATCAGGATCAGGTTACCGAACTGCCCGAAGGTGCGCAGGTTCTGGGCAGCAATGCGATGTGCAAACACGCGATGCTGGCCTATGGCGATCGGATCTGGACGGTTCAAGCCCACCCCGAATTCAGCAACGACTTTGTCGACGGGCTGATCAAGGCACGCGGGCGCGGGCTGGTCCCCGATCCCCTTTTGGACGCGGCCGTGACGCGTCTGGAAAACCCCATCGACAGCCCTCAGATCGGGCAAGAGATGGCCCATTTCTTTGCTAAAGCAGGTGCAGCATGACCGATTGGAAAGACAATCTTCCGCAAGCAGCGCAAACCTATTTGGACGGGAGGCGCTTGGATGAAGTTGAATGCGTGATCTCGGACCTTCCCGGCATCGCCCGCGGCAAGGCGGTGCCAGCCAGCAAGTTCGCCAAACAGGACTACTTTCACCTGCCCGACAGCATCTTCTATCAGACCATCACCGGCGACTGGGGTGAGGCCGCGGGCGAGGACGGTTTCATCGAAAAGGACATGATCCTGAAACCGGACATGGACACAGCCTCGGCCGCGCCCTGGACAGGCGACTGGACGCTGCAGGTGATCCACGACGCCTATGACCGCGACGGCGACCCGATCCCCTATTCGCCGCGCAATGTGCTCAAACGCGTGGTTCAGCTCTATCGGGACCAAGGCTGGGAGCCGATTGTGGCCCCCGAGATGGAATTCTTTCTGGTTGCCCGCAACGTCGACCCCGCCAAGGCAATCGAACCGATGATGGGCCGTTCAGGTCGGCCAGCAGCGGCACGTCAGGCCTATTCGATGACCGCCGTGGACGAGTTTGGTCCGGTGATCGACGACATCTATGACTTTGCCGAACACCAAGGATTTGAAATCGACGGCATCACCCAAGAGGGTGGCGCCGGTCAGTTGGAAATCAACCTGCTGCACGGCGATCCAGTCAAGCTGGCGGATGAGGTGTTCTATTTCAAACGCCTGATCCGCGAGGCCGCGCTGCGCCACGATTGTTTCGCCACTTTCATGGCCAAACCGATCGAGGATGAGCCTGGCAGTGCGATGCACATCCACCACTCGATCATCGACATCGAAACGGGTCAAAACATCTTCTCGGGCCCTCAGGGCGGCGAGACGGACGCGTTTTATCACTTCATCGCGGGGCTGCAGAACCACCTGCCCTCGGGCCTTGCGGTCATGGCGCCTTATGTGAACTCATACCGCCGCTATGTGAAAGACCACGCCGCACCCATCAATCTGGAATGGGCGCGCGACAACCGGACAACCGGCATTCGCGTCCCCCTGTCAGGACCCGAGGCGCGCCGGGTGGAAAACCGGATCGCGGGTATGGACTGCAACCCCTATCTGGGCATCGCCGTGTCCCTGGCCTGTGGCTATCTGGGTCTGACAGAACAGATGCGTCCGCGCCGTCAGTTCTATGGCGATGCCTATGAGGGCGAAGGCGACATCCCACAGGTTCTGGGCCAAGCGCTGGATATGTTTGACGGTGCCAAGGCCCTGCACAAAGTGCTGGGACCCGAGTTTGCGCGCGTCTATTCCATCGTCAAACGCGCTGAATACGAAGAGTTTCTGCAAGTGATCTCGCCCTGGGAGCGGGAGCATTTGCTGCTGAACGTCTGATCCCTGTAGTTTTGACTGGAGGTATCGAACTGACCCGCCCCGGATCTCTCCGGCGGCGGGTTCTTTTTGGGCACCGACCGCCGATGCGCCTGCATTACCCATCCCGCCCGAGATCATCCGGGTCGCTCGAAAACAAGGCGATCTTGTTGCCTTGGGGATCTCTCAGGTAGCTCACATAAAAATTCGCCCCGTATGAAGCCCGAAACCCCGGCGCGCCCTCGTCCGTGCCCCCTGCGGCCAGGGCCGCAGCATGCAATTCGCGCACTTGCTGCTGATTGCGCGCCTCAAAGGCCACCATCGTGCCATTCCCGGCCGACGCGCCCTGCCCGTCAAACGGCGATTTGACGTAAAAGTCGGGCGAAGTCGGCGCCTTTCCCGGTTCAACCGGCAAGGCATAGCTCAGATCCCCATGATACCATTCCAACTCAAACCCCAATGCGGGCAGGAACGCCGAATAGAACCTCTCTGCGCGGGTGATGTCGTCAACGCCGACTGTCACATAGGCAATCATTCCTCACGTCCTTTCAAAACCTCAAACGGCAGGGTCAGGATACACAACTGGCCTGGGAACGGACACATGCCGTACAACCCGGAAATCGCGTCATCTCACCAAGAAACTTGCATCGTGTCACAGAACTTTGGCTTGGCAGGTCACAGGGTTTGTTTTAGGTTTCCCAAAGGGACCCTGTAGGATTTTGAAATATGACACTGCCCCCGAATGTGCATGCGGCCGAACCCATTCCCGCCGCGGCCCGTGACGCCATCGACGCCTTGCTGAGCTCTGGTGACCTGTTTCGCTATACCGCGCCACAGGACGCGCCGGTTGCCTTGCTAGAGCAAGAGTTTGCGGATCTGCTGGGGGCGAAATACGCCCTGGCAGTGTCGTCCTGCTCGGCTGCTCTCTTTCTATCGCTCAAGGCGCTTGGCCTGCCGCGTGATGCCCGCGTCCTGATCCCCGGCTTCACTTTTGCCGCTGTGCCATCTTCGGTCGTGCATGCCGACTGCGTGCCGGTCCTGTGCGAGGTGAACGACAGTTACCGCGTCGATCTGAGCGATTTCGCAGCCAAGCTGCCCGATGTGCAAGCCGTGATCATCAGCCACATGCGCGGCCACACCTCGGACATGGATGCCATCATGGCCCAGTGTGATGCGCGCGGCATTCCCGTGATCGAAGATGCAGCCCATTCGCTTGGCACCACTTGGAACGGGCGGAACATCGGCACCATCGGCAAGATCGGCTGTTTCAGTTTTCAGTCCTACAAGATGATCAACGCAGGAGAAGGCGGCATCCTGATCACGGATGACGCCGATCTGGTGGCGCGCGCGATCATCATGTCTGGAGCTTATGAGCACAACTGGAAGAAACATCCGGTGCTACAGGACAGCTTTGCCAAATGGCAGAACCAGCTGCCGCTGTATAACCTGCGGATGAGCAACCTCAGTGCCGCCGTGATCCGACCGCAGCTGCCCGAGTTGGCGCGCCGTGTAACCGACGGCCTGGCCAACCACGACTATGTAGCCGCACGGCTCGGCACCTCGCCCTATATCACCGTGCCCGCCCCGCTTGCCCCTGAACGTCGCGCCCCGGATTCGATCCAGTTCAACTTGCAGGGACTGGACGAGGCCGAAACACGCCAGTTTGCCCAAGCGGCAGAGGCCCGAGGCGTCAAGGTACAGGTCTTTGGGCTCAGCGATGACAACGCGCGGGCCTTCTGGAACTGGCAGTTCATCCCCAATCTGCCCGAGTTACCGCAGACCCGCGCGATGCTGATGCGCGCCTGCGACGTGCGCTTGCCAGTCGCCTTGTCCCGAGACGAGCTGGATGCGATTGCCGATATCCTGCTGGCCGCGATAGCCGAAACAGCAGGTCCGGTACGCTGTTACGGCACCTGAGGGCGCGCTCCGTCTGCACCAAACGCCACCCGCGCCGCGCGCCGCGCGGCGCCCGGCCCAACGGGAGGCGGCGTTCCGTCAGGAACACCAACGACGGGCGGGAGCCCCTCGGAACACCAAAAAACCGCGCTCGTCTCCGTGCGCGGCTTTGAACTTGAAGGCCGGTAAATCAGCTCAGCTTTGACAGCTTGTTCTGCAAATCCGCCAGTTGCTTCTTGATCTCGTCCAGATCCTCGCCGCCCTCGTCGGACTTGGCGCTTTCAGACTGATCCGGGGCCGACCAATTGGTGGACAGACCACCAGTCATCGCCTTCAGAAACGCCTCTTGCTGGGCTTGCATGGCCTCGAACCCGGGAATCTGGGCCATCGGGTTCATGGCGTTCATGTTCTCCATCATCTTGGACTGGCTTTCGCGCAGCATCTCGAATGACGATTGCAGGAACTGGGGCATCATTCCCCCGCCGGGCACCATATAGCTGCGCACCAGATCGTTCAGCACATTCACCGGCAGCACGTTCTCGCCCCGGCTTTCATGTTCGGCAATGATTTGCAGCAGATATTGTCGTGTCAGGTCATCGCCGGTTTTCAGGTCAACGATCTGAACCTCGCGCCCGTCTCGGATAAAGCCCGCGATATCTTCGAGCGTCACGTAATCGCTGGTTTCTGTATTATAGAGCCGTCGGCTGGCATAGCGCTTGATCAGCAGTGGTTTTTCTTGTTCTGCCACCGAGTTTCCTCCCCAGGAATGATGCATTGCAGCAAGAGCCTATGCGAGCGCAGAACAAAAGAAAAGAGGTCAGCTATTGACTTGCGCGTCAGCAGATCCGGCCCCGGACCAAAAAGAAAGGGCAGGTCGTTTGACCTGCCCTGCACGGGATGCACCAAAAAAGTGGGAGGAGAGGGTTCGGTGCGACCCGCTCTGTCGCTTACTTGGCAGCTGCTTTTTTGGCTGCGGCGGTCACGTCGTTGGTGGCCTTTTTCACAGCAGCAGTTGCGTCTTCGGTGATGTCTTTGCCGGCAGCCATGAACAACTCAACGGTGTCCATCTGAACTTTCTTCGCGATCTCGGCAAAGGCAGCCATGTTTTCAGCAGCAACTTCGGCCGACGCGGATGCGAAGTCGGTTGCAGCTTTGGCATAGTCGGCCGGGTCGGTTTTGGCTTTCGAAACTTCGTTCAGCTTGGCCAGGGTGTCCTTGGTCCATTTGTTCGAGATCTCGGCCGATTTCTCAGCAGCTTCCAGAGCAACGCCCGACAGTTTTTCGTTCAGGGTCGCGGTCGACTTGAACGCGTCTTCCATTGCGGTGGTGTCGACGGGGAATGCGCCCATGACGTCTTTCATGATCGCGGTAAAGTCTTGGGTCTTTGCCATTGTCTTAATCCTCTTTGCTGTCCGGGCCCACCCCGGTGTTCATCAGCTTGAGAGGAATATGCTTTCTGCATCGCAGCATTTCAAGAATTTTATTGCTGCGATGCAGAAAAAACTTCGCTTATCTCATAAAATCAACCACTTGCCTTGACGGCAACATAGGTTCCCGGCGCCGGTGACAGGGGCGGATGCTTCGAATCGCCGGGTTCACGCGCTGGAACCTGCTTGCCAGACCGCTTCTTCAGCCAGGCTTCCCACATCGGCCACCACGAGCCTTCGTGGTAATCCGCCTCGTTCATCCAGGTATCGGCATCCCCCTTCAGGTCGGGGTTCAGGTAGTGGCCGTATTTCTTTTTACTCGGCGGGTTCACGATGCCGGCGATATGACCTGACTCGGAAACCACGAAGGTTTTCGAGCGCGAGCTCGTTTGCTGTACGCCGCGATAGCAATCCTTCCAGGCAGCTATGTGGTCGGTCTGACAGGTGATCGCCATCATCGGCACGTCCACATCACTGATATGCAGCTTGTGCCCCATCAGTTCGAACCCTTCGGTCACGAATTCGTTGCGCTGACACAGACCGCGTAAATATTGCATCGCCATCTTCGCAGGCAGGTTTGCCCCGTCACCGTTCCAATAGAGCAGATCAAACGCGGGCGGTGTCTCGCCCAGCATGTAGCTGCGAATGGCCGGCGTATAGATCAGGTCGTTGGACCGCAGGAACGACATAGTACGTCCGATCACCCAGGACCGCAGGATGCCATCCTTGCTCACCTGCTCCTCGATCCCGTCTATGAAATCGTTCTGCAAAAAGGGCGTGAACTCCCCCTGCTCCGAAAAATCCGTCAATGTGGTGAAAAACGTTGCTGACTTTATCGACTTGTCACCGCGCTGTTTGAGCAGGGATAGCGTCAGGTTCAGCGTGGTGCCCGCGATGCAATATCCCACGGCGTTGACCTGTTTGACCTTGCAGATCTCTTTTGCTGTGTCGATTGCGGCCAAGAACCCTTCTTGGATGTAGTCCTCCATGCCGACATCCGACAATTCGACCTGCGGGTTCACCCAACTGACAACAAAGAGCGTATAGCCCTGATCGGTCACCCATTTGATCAGACTGTTCTGAGCTTTCAGGTCGAGAATGTAGAATTTGTTGATCCAGGGCGGGAACAGAACGATTGGTGTCTCATGCACGGTTTCCGTGGCCGGGCTGTACTGGATCAATTCGATCATCCGATTGCGGTACACGACTTCGCCCGGTGTGGTGGCAATGTTGCCGCCCAACTCAAAGGCGCTTTCGTCAGCCAAGCGCACAACCAGTTCGCCATCGTTGGCCTCAAGATCGGCAACCAGGTTCTCCAGCCCTTTGATCAGGGATTGCCCTTCGGTCTCAACCGCTCGCTCCAAGGCATCGGGGTTGGTCGCCAGGAAATTGGTGGGCGCCATCATATCAATGATCTGTTGCGAAAAATAAGCCAGTCGACGCCGATCTTTGGGCTCGAGATCGTCCTGAACGTTTGCCACGGCCTGCGAGATGGCTTCGGCGTTGGTTTGGTACTGTTGTTTAATCAAATGAAAGTAAGGGTTGGTGTCCCACATGGGGTTGGCAAACCGACGATCTTTGGGGGCCTCTTCGTGGGCTTCGATATTGCCTTGGGCCATGGCTTTCTGCGCCTCGGCAAAGTTCAGCACAGATTTTCCCCAGAACTCGATCTGCTGCTCCCACAGCTTGGCAGGGTTGTGAATTGCGTCGTTCCAATAGGCCGTTGCTGCTTTTGCAAAAAGTTCTTGATTCGGACCATCCAAAGCCGGGTTGTGCGGCGTTTTCTGCGCCATGATCTCGACAAGGCGTTTCGACAGAGCTTCGACTTTGGTCATATTTTCCTTAAGCCGATCAATATGTTCGCCGGTCAATTCCGGTGCGGTGTCTTGGCTAGTTGTCATTTTAAGGAAACCCTCTTAATCTCGCTGCTATGCAGAATAACGTCGTGGGTTTGCGGGGACAAAGCGACGAATGGTCCGAACTGTTCGGTGCTATCAATTAGGAGACCCATTTATGCGCTATATGTTGACCTACGACTTCATGGAGACCATGCGCAACACCAACCAATGGCTTGGCGCATCGGCGAACTCATTAGCATCGTACCCGGTCTTTTCCATGATGCCAAACCCTGCGTTGAACTGGATGGCAGCCTGGGGCGAAGTGACGGAACGTACGTATCAGCGCATGGTCGTCAAACCCGATTGGGGTATCCGCACCTTCACCTGCGAAGACGGAAAAGACCACCTGGTCGACATCGCATCGGTGGTGGAACGCCCCTTTGGCGATCTGGTGCATTTCAAGGTGAACGGACGCGAAGAACAGCCCCGCAAGGTCTTGCTGGTGGCGCCGATGTCCGGGCACTATGCCACCCTGCTGCGGTCCACGGTCAAAAGCCTGATCGTCAATTGCGAGGTATATGTCACCGATTGGCATAATGCGCGCGACATCCCGGTGTCGGCCGGCAAATTCGATGTCGAGGACTATACCCAGTATCTGGTTGATTTCATGCGCGAAATGGGTCCCGATACCCATGTGATCGCCGTATGCCAGCCAGCGCCGCTGACACTGGCGGCGACCGCCTATCTTGCTGAACAGGATCCGGATGCACAGCCCCTGTCGCTGACCCTGATCGGCGGCCCTGTTGACCCGGACGCAACCCCCACGGAAGTGACCGATTTTGGCCGTCGCGTGACCATGGGCCAGCTCGAAGAGACGATGATCCAGCGTGTTGGCTTTAAGTACAAAGGCGTGGGCCGCATGGTCTATCCGGGCCTGTTGCAGCTGACATCCTTCATGTCGATGAATGCCGAACGTCACTCCAAAGCGTTCTCGGACCAGATCCAGCGCGTCATGCGCGGGGAAGCGTCGGATCACGATGCTCACAACCGCTTCTATGATGAATACCTGGCCGTCATGGATATGCCTGCCGAATTCTACCTGTCGACCGTCGAGCGCGTGTTCAAGAACCGCGAGATTGCCAAGAACGAGTTTGTGGTGAATGGCCACAAGGTCGATATGGGCAAGATCACCAATGTTGCGGTGAAGACCGTCGAAGGCGCAAATGATGACATTTCTGCCCCCGGTCAGTGCATTGCAGCATTGGACTTGTGCACTGGGCTGCCGGACAGCAAAAAAGCAAGCCACGTTGAGCCGGGTGCCGGTCACTATGGTATTTTTGCGGGCCGCAGCTGGCGAGACAACATCCGTCCGCTGGTCATCGATTTCATGAACGCCAACGCCAAGCGCACACCGACGCGCAAGGCGGCTCCGAAAGCGGCCAACAAGAACACGGCTGCCTGATCATGACGGCCCCTTTGGGCTTTTCGTGCGGCTGTGGTGCGCTCAAAGGGCACGTCACAGCCAACGGCGTACGGGCAGGTACGCATGTGGTCTGCTACTGTGCTGATTGCCGGGCCAGCGAACGCTTTTTCCAGCAACCCGACCCAGCGCCCGGCCCTGTCGATATCTTTCAACTCAGCCCCGAGACCGTGGTCATCGACCAAGGGACCGAGCATCTGGCGGCTATCCGCCTCAGCCCCAATGGCATGTTTCGCTGGTATGCAAACTGCTGCAACACGCCGATTTGCACCACATTGAAATCTGCCAAAACACCCTTTGCCGGAATGAACGCCCAGCGCTTTGATGATCCAGGCAGTCTGGGACCAGTGGTTTCAAAAGGGTTCGTTCCTGCAGCAGATGGCAGTCGAAAGCACGAGTCCGCCTATCGCTCCGCATGGCCTCTGATCAAGCGCATGGCGGCATCGCGCCTGTCGGGACGGTGGAAAAACACGCCGTTCTTTGATGCTGACAGTGGTGCGCCTGTGGTAGAGCCCCGCGTCATCGACAAAGCTGAGCGCAAAGCTCTTTACATCTGACACCATCAAAGCCTGCACACTGCGCGGCCTGTCGGCCTTGCGTCCTGCGGACGGCAGGGGGCCAGGCTCACGCGGGCAAAGCCCGCGTGAGCCTGGCCCAACGGGAGGAGATGTTTCGCCAGAAACATTGACGACGGGCGGGAGCACCCCCGACTTACTGACTTCGCTGCAACCAGGTCAACAAAACCCGTGTGACAATATCGGGTGTCTCAAGTGTTGGTAAGTGACCTGCATTATCAATCACTTGCAACTCAGCGCCGGGGATCAACTCTGCCATAAATGTGTGACGCTTGACCGGCGTCAACGCGTCATGAGCACCACACAGGACCAACGTGGGTACCTTGATCTTGCGCAGTGTCCCCTGTTGATCTGGTCGGCGCTGCAGCGCTCGTGATTGGCGCACAAAGGCCTCAGCCCCCATATCGCGCCCCATAGCGTACACTTGTTCCAAGGTCTGCATTCTGTTGGCATTCGGAGCCAGATACTCGGGCTGCATAGCTTGGCGCAGAACCTCGTCCAACCGTCCCGCCTTGGCCCCGACAATCATTGGTTCACGCGCGGCCGCAATCACCGGCGTATCGGCCTGCACATCCGTATCCATCAAACACAGCCGGGTGACACGGTCGGGCGCACGGCGATATATCTCCATCGCGATGATACCGCCCATGCTTAATCCCGCCAGCGCGAACCGTTGCGGCAGTTGATCCAAAAGGCCCGAGGCGATTTCTTCCACCCGCTCCCCCAGATGGATCGGCGCCACCATGACGGCCCGATCACGCCCCAGAGTCAGCAACTGATGGGCATACAGCCGCGCATCACACATCATGCCCGGCAACAGGACAAGCGGTTCAACCATGGCCCACCACCTTAACCTTAGACTGTCTCACTGCCTGCCCTCATCCGTCTGTTTTGTCTGCAGAATGCCCAACCTTGCAGCACCGGGCAAGGGCGACGTCACGGATATCGGATGCCACGGAACGACGGGAAATCCGCATAGCGCGCCCTTCTCTGCGACGGCCCTTCTTCCGGCTCTTCGCCAGCAATCAACAAGCGACCACGCGGTGCGATGTAGCTGTCGATCCGACGCAAAGGATTGGGGCGCCACACCAGGTTGAAAGCGCAGAGTTTGGGAAAGAACCAAATCTCGGAATAGTCCAGATGATCGTGCATCCACCACGCCAAATCACGCCAATCCCGACCTTGATCGTATTGATCGGCAAACCAGGGAATCACAACCGAGGCCCCCGCGATGCGGTCATCGCCCATGCCCCGGTCCCAGATATGGCACTCCAACGGATGCGTATTTCGCGCGCAGTTGAGCTTCATGTCATTGCCGAACTGATTGAGCGAGGGAGAGCGATACCCCGAACGCACAGCGATCCGGCCAAAGGTCTCCTCCAACGGGTCCATGAGCGTCTCACAAAACAACCGCCCCGTTTCGATCGCCAGATCAGGGTTTTCTGGGATATTCTGTTTCTGGTGGAAACTCCCAATCTCCGAGTACAGAAAATCCCGCATGAAGAAATGCCGCGACAGGCGCACGCGCCCCAGCGTCTCAAGGCTCCACATGCTGCCGGGCTTGCGCATCAGGTCATCTCCTCGATCACCGCCTTGACCATCTGATTGGCGAGCCGGTCGTGGAACAGCGGTAACAGTTTTGCCACCTTGGGATCCCAGCCAAGCGATAACCGCCAGCGCGCGTAGAACAGACTTTCGACGTCATGGGTCTGCAATCTGGGCCAACCAGCTCGCAGATTGCGGCGCATCACTGCCGCATCAGGTGCTTGAAGTTCAACACCGTGAAGGCGGGCTTCAGCCGCCCGAGCTTCGTGCCCCGCAAAATGGGTTTTGATCTTGTCCTCAACCCAATCCTCTGGCGCAGGGTGAGAAATAGCCACGATAGCTTGTTTCACATCCTCCGGCATTGTCGCCAAACACGCGTCAAATGCGGCCCCGAACACGTCAGTTTCGGGGATGTTCATCGCCCATGCATCTGGCTGTATTCGTAGAAGAACAGGGTGCGCTTGTTCAGTCCACGCTCCGGCTTGAACCATTCCCAAAAGCTCGAGAATCTCTTGCACCTCGTCGCTGAACCAGGCGGGCCCGAAGCCGCGCCCGGCACCAACCGTGGGAGGCGGAACCTTGGTGGGGGTCGGCTTAACCACCGTCCACTCGGCCCCCGCGGCGCGGATGGGACGCCCAGGCACCGGCATCCCGTCTGCCTGTCTCCAGCCTCGTTCATTGGTCTGACTTGCGATCGTCAGAACGACCGTGGCAATGTCCTCCAGTATCGGCAAGCGCTCGGGCACCTGTGGCGGCGCGATCAAAGCCGCACCCCATGGCCGTTCCTGGGCATAGCCGCAGGCCTCAAGCAACCTGCAGCCGAATTGCCAGGCCGTCATGGCATAGTCGTTGGCCCCACCGCGCTCATCTTTGGGTAATCGCGCGATCACATATTCACAGACCGGTGCGACCCATTCCATACCTAGTACCCGTTCCAGCAAAAGGCCCCATCGTCGCGCAGGCCTGAGAACGGGTTGTGTGCAACCTCCCAAATCGTCCCGTCTGGCGCGCGAAAATAGCCGTGATGTCCGCCCCAGAACACATCTTGTGCCGGTTTCAGGACCTCGGCGCCCGCCCCCTCTGCTGCGATCAGAACCTCGGCCACGTCACTCTTGGTTCGGCAATTGTAGCTGAGCGTGATGGCGCCCTGCCCCAGAGTATCCACGGCCAAACCGATCTCGTCTGCCAGAGCTTCTAGCGGATAGAGCCCCAGCACCTGTCCGATCAGGTCAAAGGCGATGACACCGTCAGGGCTGTCGACCCTTTGCCACCCCAACGTCTCATAGAAGGTGGCAGCGCGGGCAGGGTTGCGCACACCAAGAGTGATCAAGCTGACGCGCTGTTCCATCACTCGATCCCCAGCGATTTCAGCCAAGCCAGCGTGTCCTGCACGGTTTGGTCAGTCAAACCGGGAGATTCGATGTCCCCCGCGATGACATGCGCAGAAGGATCGTCGCCGGGGCCAACTGTGACAGGTTGTAATTCAACCGCACCACCCCACTGAGCAGCGATCTGACGGGAAAGGTCGGATCGCACGACCTTGTCGTCATCCGAAAATCGAAACAGCGCCGGAACCTTTGCTGCGCTGAAATCCTGCACCACAACCTCTTGTAGCAGTGCGGTCAGCGGCACCACGGCTTCCCACGAGTAGTTCGTACTCCAATACATGTCTTTAGCCTCATGTCCGGTGGGCGGGTTGCGTGTTCCCCCCATCAGTGGCGGCAACCAGATGCGGGCCCCGGGCAAACCCGGAATCCACGCCATGGGCGCATTGACACCAAAGTTGGGTGAGACAAAGATCATCGCGGCAACATCCGCCGAAAGATTGGGATCAAGTGCTGCCGCAGCCGCCAAAGTGCCCCCGGTTGAGGTGCTGATCACCACGACCTTGTCGCCCACGGCACGCGCTGCAGACAGCGCTTCGGCGGTATCCTGCATCCAGCCCACTGCTGTGCCTTCCACCATGGCGTCGCTGCCGCGACCATGTCCCTGCAGGCGGGTGTAAACCAGATTGGCGCCCAAGGCGTCAGCAATCCTATCGGGCACCGGACGAATTTCCTCGGACGAGGCAGAGAACCCATGGATATAGAGAACAGAATACTGCGTGCGCTGCTCTTTCGCGCCCTCTTGCCAGATCACCCGCTTTTCGGTGCCTGGCACGATGTCATCAAAGCTGGATTCGATGCTTTCGAAATAGACCTGCACCCCTTCGCCAAACTTGCGCGGCTCAAACGTCGGGTTCAGGTTCACCTCTTCACGCGGACCAAAAATCCACAGTCCCGCACCCACAACCACCAAAATCAGAAGCAGACGCCCCAAGAGCTTTCCCAACGCTCTCATGCCGTGGCCGCCATCACGTCCTGAACCGCCTGTTCGATCAACCCCAGACACGGCCCGTCCGAGAACCGATGGTCAGCATCCTTGACCAGCAACAGCCGCATGTCATCGCAGGTCGCATGCTCCAGCAGTTTGAGCGCGGTTTCGGTCGACACGGCCGTATCCGCCGTGCCTTGCAGACAGCGCACCGGGAACGGCATCACCAATGGCGAACGCAAGACCAACCGCTGACGCCCATCCTCGATCATGCGTTTGGTGACAATGTAGGGCTCCATGTAATCCGACGGCAAAGCCACCTGCCCTTCGGCCTCGAGCATCCGTCGCTGCGCGTCGTCAAAGCCTGCCCACCAACCGTCTTCGGTGAAATCAGGTGCGGCGGCGACGGTCACCATACCCGCAATCCGCTCGGGCCGCGCGCGCGCAAATAGCAACGCCTGCCAGCCCCCCATGGACGACCCCACAACGATCAATGGCCCCTCGGTCAGCGCATCGACCGCAGCCAATGTATCCTCGTGCCAATCACCGATGCAGCCTTCGTCAAAGATGCCTGAACTTTCACCGTGCCCGGAATAATCGAACCGCAAGAACGCCTGTCCACGCGCGCGGCACCAAGCCTCGAGATGCACCGCCTTGGTGCCCTCCATGTCCGATTTCAGTCCGCCCAGAAACACCACGGTCGGCCCCTGCCCGTCGGTTTTGTGATACGCGAGCTTTCGTCCTGTCGCCGTGTCCAGAAAATTTGTTGCAGCCATAGTGCCCTCATTTGGTCTTCCGACATCATGCACGCCCCCAAAATGTCCGCAATTCCTTCTTCACCTTTTTCCAAATACTCCGGGGAGCGCGAGGGGTGGAGCCCCTCGCTCCCACTCTTGACACAAGCACCAGACCTTGCCATTTGAGCGCTACATCATAACCCGCAACCGGGCGTTCAGTGGGCGCCAAATCGACGAGGAGAGCCAATATGGCCCTGGATTCAAAATCCGTCTCTCTCACCTTTCCGGATGGCAATGCACGTTCCTTTGATGCTGGTGTAACACCCGCACAAGTGGCTGCCGACATCTCCACCTCTTTGGCGAAAAAGGCCATCTCGGCCACTGTGAACGGTCAGCATTGGGACCTGCAATGGCCCATCGACGCCGACGCGCAGATCGCCATTCACACCATGAAGGATGAGAATCAGGCCAACGAGCTGATCCGCCATGATCTGGCGCATATCATGGCGCGCGCGGTGCAGGAAATCTGGCCCGACACCAAGGTCACCATCGGCCCGGTGATCGATAACGGCTGGTATTACGACTTTGACCGCGCCGAGCCGTTCACCCCCGAAGACCTCGGGCAGATCGAAAAAAAGATGAAGGAAATCATCAACAAGCGTGACGCCGTGACCACCGAAGTGTGGGACCGCCAGCGCGCGATCGATTTCTACACCGAGAACAACGAGCCCTATAAGGTCGAGCTGATCGACGCCATTCCGGGGGACGAGCCGCTGCGCATGTACTGGCACGGCGACTGGCAGGACCTGTGCCGCGGGCCGCACCTGCAACACACCGGCCAAGTGCCGGGCGACGCCTTCAAGCTGATGAGCATTGCGGGCGCCTATTGGCGTGGCGACAGTGATCGCGCGATGTTGCAGCGCATCTATGGCGTGGCCTTCACCGGCAAGGAAAAGCTCAAAGCCCACCTGCACATGCTGGAAGAGGCCGCCAAACGCGATCACCGCAAGCTGGGCCGCGAAATGAACCTGTATCACATGCAGGAAGAGGCCCCCGGTCAGGTGTTCTGGCATCCCAATGGCTGGAAGATCTACACCACACTGCAGGACTACATGCGCCGGATGCAGGAGCGTGACGGCTATGTCGAGGTGAACACCCCGCAAGTCGTCGACCGCAAACTGTGGGAGGCCTCGGGCCACTGGGACAAGTACCAGGAAAACATGTTCATCGTCGAAGTGGACGAGGAACATGCCCGTGAAAAGGCGATCAATGCGCTGAAACCGATGAACTGCCCCTGCCACGTTCAAGTGTTTAATCAGGGCCTGAAGTCCTATCGCGACCTGCCGCTGCGCATGGCCGAGTTCGGATCCTGCGCGCGCTATGAACCCTCGGGCGCCCTGCACGGCATCATGCGGGTGCGTGGGTTCACGCAGGACGATGGCCACATCTTCTGTGCCGAGGATCAGATCGAGCCAGAAACCGCCAAGTTCATCGCCTTCCTGTCCAAGGTCTATGCCGACCTGGGCTTTCACGACTGGACCATCAAACTGTCCACCCGCCCCGAACAGCGGATCGGGTCGGACGAAAGCTGGGACTTCCTGGAAAAAGCTCTGGGTGAGGCCTGCAAGGCTGCGGGCTATGACTATGAGATCCTCGAAGGCGAAGGCGCATTTTATGGACCAAAGCTTGAGTTCACTCTGACCGACGCAATCGGCCGGAACTGGCAGTGTGGCACCCTGCAGGTTGATTCCAACCTGCCCGAACGCTTGGATGCGAATTTCATCGGTGCGGACGGGTCAAAACACCGCCCCTATATGCTGCACCGCGCCTGCCTGGGGTCGTTCGAGCGTTTCATAGGGATCCTGATCGAAGAGCACGCCGGCAAGCTGCCGTTCTGGCTGGCCCCGCGTCAGGTGGTTGTCGCCTCGATCACATCCGAGGCGGATGATTATGTGAACGAGGTGGTCGAAACCCTGCGCGCGGCGGGTGTCCGGGCCGAGGCCGACATCCGCAACGAAAAGATCAACTACAAGGTCCGCGAGCATTCGGTCGGCAAAGTGCCGGTCATTCTGGCCGTTGGTCACCGCGAAGTTGAAGAGCGCACCGTGTCGGTTCGGCGTCTGGGCGACAAGCGTACCAGCGTCGAAAGCCTGGTAGATGTAACAAAAGCCCTTTCGACCGAGGCAACACCGCCCGATCTTCTGTAACAATCGGCAAAAAAACACCTGCAAACCGGCCCCCACCTGAGGGCCGGTTTGTAACATTTCAAAAAATCCTCTATAAAAACATAATATTAACAGGTGCGCTGCCATGACATGGGCTGACGCGCTCGTGAGACACGGGCTCGTGAATTCAAACCCGGCTGACGAGGGGCTACCTTGTCAGTGTCAACAACAGACACACCGAAATCACCAAGAGGATTTACCGAGATGTCGAACACCGTCAAAACCCTTGCCGTTGCAGGCGCCGTCGCAGCAGTCCTGGCAGCCACCACCACCACTGTAAGCGCTCAAGCCAAAGAGAAATGCTATGGCGTGTCGCTGGCAGGTGAAAACGATTGCGCCGCAGGCCCCGGCACCACATGCGCAGGCACCTCGACTGTCGATTATCAGGGCAACGCATGGACGTTGGTTGACGCCGGCACCTGCGAAACCATGGACCTGCCTGCTCAGGCGGACGGCTCGGCCCGCAAAGGCTCGCTGGAAGCGCAAGAGCGTGATCTGCCGGCATAAGCCGCACGGCTCAGCCTAAGGCAAATTCGGGGGCGGATGGTGTAAGCCGCCCGCCCCTTTATTAATCTTTTCAAGCTCCTACCCGAGGTTTATGCATGTTGGACGATACCCGCAAATCGCATCATTTGCCCCCGGCGCCCGGGGTTGGGTACAAGCCACAACATTTCTCGGACATTCTTGAACAGCCTGACCCTGTTGGATGGCTGGAAATTCACGCGGAAAACTACATGGGGGATGGTGGCCGCCCGCTGGCGCAGCTGCGTCACATGGCGGATCGGTTTCCGATCTCGGTCCACGGTGTGGGCCTGTCCATCGGCGGAGAAGGGCCGCTGGATGCCGACCATCTGGATCGGCTCAAGCAACTGATCGGCTGGTTGAACCCAGCAAGTTTCTCGGAACACCTGGCTTGGTCCACTCACGGAGCAGAGTTTCTGAACGATCTGTTGCCCCTTCCCTATACCGACGCCTCACTTGCGCGCATCTGCGACCACATTGATCAGGTCCAAACCCACGTGGGCCGTCAGATGCTGCTGGAAAACCCATCCAGCTATCTGGCCTTCGCAGAAAGCACCTGGTCCGAACCCGATTTCCTGCACGAGGTCGCGCGGCGCACTGGCTGTGGCCTGCTGCTGGACGTGAACAACGTCTTTGTCTCGGCCACCAATCTGGAGTTCTCCCCGCAGGGTTACATCGACGCCTACCCGCTGGATCTGGTTGGGGAAATACATCTGGGCGGGCATGACGAGGATGAGGACGATCACGGCAAGCCCCTGCTGATCGACAGCCACGGGCGCGAAGTGGTCGATCCAGTCTGGACGTTGCTGGACTATGTGCTTGAACGCTCGGGCCCGAAACCTCTGCTGATCGAATGGGATACCGATGTCCCCGAATGGCCCATTCTGCGGGCCGAAGCTGAACGCGGCCAAAAAGCCTTGGATCAGGTGCTTGCATGAAGGTGACCCAGGATCAATTTCGCGCTGCATTGCTGGATTCGGCTCAGCCGGTTCCGACCGGATTGCTGGACGCCAACGACGGCCCTGCCGGGGCTCGCTTCAACGTCTATCGCAACAATGTCGCTGTCTCGCTGACCGAAGCGATGCATCAGGCGTTCCCCGTGATCACCAAGTTGCTGGGGACGCAGAACATGGACGGGCTTGCGGGAATATTCCTCAGGCAACATCCGCCTACGTCCCCGCTGATGATGCACTATGGCGAATCATTCCCGGACTTTCTGAACGGGATGCAACAGCTGTCTCATCTGGGGTACCTTGCCGACGTCGCTCGATTGGAACTCGCGCTGCGCCGGTCCTATCACGCGGCTGATAGCGCCCCCATTGCCCCCGAACAGATGGCCATCGACCCCGAGGCCCTGATGGCCTCGACGCTAGAATTTGCACCTGCAATGGAAGTGGTCCGCTCGGATTGGCCCATTGCCAGCATCTGGACCTTCAACACCCAAGACGGCAGCCCAAAGCCGCAGGCGGTGGCAGAGGATGTAGTGATTACCCGGGTCGAGTTTGACCCCGAGCCCCACATCTTGCCACCCGGTGGCGCTGATTGGATCCTGGCGTTGAAAGCTGGCAAATCCATCGGTGAGGCTCACGAAATTGCCGAAGGTCTCTCTCCCGGTTTCGACCTTGGCGCAACGCTGGCCTTGCTGTTGCAAGGCGGTGCAATCATCTCACTCACGACCAAAGGATAAGGCCATGCACGCACTTGTCTCGCGCTACACAACGGCGCTCAACTCATTGGACCGCATGTCAGATTTCATGGTGCCGACCCTGGCCCGGCTGACGTTTGTCGCCGTTTTGCTATTCTACTATTGGAACTCGGCCATGCTGAAAATTGACGGCTCGATCTTTTCGGCCTCGGCTGGCGCGTTTGGCCAGATCTTTCCCAAAGCCGCCGAAGAGGTTTTGTGGGACGTGAGCCAGATGAACATCTTTCAGCGTCTGGTGATTTTCTTTGGTACCGTGGCCGAATTTGTCCTGCCCGCACTGATCCTTGTTGGGTTGCTCACCCGCCTGGCCGCATTGGGAATGATCGGTTTCATCTGGGTACAGACCGTCGTCGATATCACCGGCCACGGCGTTAAGCTGGGCAGTCTGTTCGACAACACGCTGACGTTGGTAGATCAACGCGTGATGTGGACATTCCTGATGCTGGTGCTGGTCTTCAAGGGTGCCGGAGCTCTGTCCGTCGACGCCCTGTTCCGCAAGCGCGGGGAACCTGCGATCGCCTGATCTGCACATCGCTTTTGAGTAATGAGTGGTATGCACCGCCCCCCTGGGGGCGGTGTTTTTTTTCGATCAGAAGTGGGCTTTCGGCTCGTCCGGTTTGCCTGCGCCAACGGCCAGCAACCCACCCACCGCAGCAAAGGCCACGGGGAACATCGTGAAAACGTTGAACCCAAAGGCATAGTACATGCCTGCTGCCGAAATCAGCAACAGCACCCCACCCCACAAAGCCCGCGACCGGGCCATGGCGCCCCCCGCAATCGCCAACATGGGCGCGATGATAGAGGTTAGCTGGATCAGATCGGAATTTTCCACCTGCTCGAAATAACCATCCACTTCGCCATAGTACTGAATTGCCTCGATGTAACCGAAGCTGAAGAAGCCGACGATCATGCCGATCAAGCCGGCGATGATCCCCAGAACAAGGGCTGCATTGCGCATCTGTTACTCCTCAACCGGGAAATTTCAGGACAAACCCAAGGCAACGCGCGTCTCGGCCGTCCAGCCAAGATGCAGTTGCCCATCTGCTTCGATCAGAGGTCGTTTCATCAGCGTCGGGTGCTCTGCCAGCAACTCGACCGCAGGGCGCGAACGCTCCGACTCATCAAGCCCGCGCCAAGTTGTTGAGCGGGTGTTGAGCAGTTTGTCGCCAAACTGCGTCAGCGCCGCATCGCGGACGTCATTGGGCAATCCCTCGACCCGAACATCAACAAATTCAACATTGTTTATTTCTTTCAAAGCCTTACGGCAGGTGTCACAGGTTTTGATCCCAAAAAGTCGCATTTTCACTCCATCTTTGAGTGCCCAAATATCCATCAAACCACAGAATTTCACCCCCTTGCGCTTGATTTTTGAACGCACCGTGCGATCTTGTCGTCGGTGTAACAGCCCATCAGACTTCCGCCTTGACGTGTATGAGCCGGTCGCCTGGCGGTCGGTTACGCTGTTCGCACCCCCGAGAAATTAGGGGAAACGTGGAAAGTAGAAGGAGACACGGGACATGCCTACCGGCACCGTGAAATGGTTTAACACGACTAAAGGGTACGGCTTTATCGCACCTGACGAAGGCGGAAAGGACGTTTTTGTCCATATTTCTGCTGTGGAACGTTCGGGCCTGACGGGCCTCGCGGACAACCAGAAGGTTGCTTATGAGCTTCAGGATGGACGCGACGGACGCCAGATGGCATCCGATTTGAAGCCATTGTAAGTTTTTCGAAAGACGCGCCTTCCCGCAAGCCCCGGGGCGGCGCATTTACCGGCGGCTGAGGTGTGCGGCCGCCGGTAGACTGAACCAATAGTTTCGTTCCATTTTCAGCATGATGCTTATTGACCAGTCGTCCGACACTTGAACTACACCACCGCCCCGACCCCAAGACAGCCGTGGGATCGGAACCTTTTTTGCGTTTGATCGAACGGCTTACTCGGGCTTGATCACAGTTTCGAATTCGCGCCATTCACGTACGGACATGCCTGAATTTTCCTGATCAACCTGCTCGCCTTTGAGCATCCGGCGCAAGCAATCCACCATCTGAGCCGACATGCTGACCGAACCCAGCCGGTAGTCCTCAAATGCTTTGTACGCAGCAGGGACCCAATCCGCGACAATGTCGCAGATCGCTTCGGCGTAGACGCGGATTTCGTATTGAGCATGGGAATCCGCACGCAGCCGCAAGAAGTGGAACAGGTTGTGCAGGTCCACCTTCCAGTACCACTGTGTATAGATGTTCGCCGGCAGATTCATCCGGGCAAGCTCGCGCGCAAGACCCTGCTGGCCGTCCTGGCTGATCATCTCTTCATAGTGATCATAGGCGCGCATTGAATCCCCTTTGAGCATCTCAAGAACCCGTGCGGCCTCTTCGCCTTGCAATGCCTCACCACGGCCCTGGTTGTTGATCACCGATTGAGCAGCCATCTGATCAGGTGCGGGAATATAGAACTCACGATCCAGAATCGAATAGCGAGCCGAGTATTCGTTCACATTTGCGGTGCGATGGCGGATCCATTGACGCGCCACAAAGACCGGCAATTTGACATGCAGCTTCAACTCGCACATCTCGAACGGGGTCGAATGCCAGTGGCGCATCAAATAGCGGATCAGCCCTTCATCGTTCTGCACCGACTTGGTGCCCTTGCCATAAGACACACGCGCCGCCTGACAAATTGCAGCATCATCCCCCATATAATCGATGACCCGAACAAACCCGTGGTCCAGAACCGGCTTTGCCGAATAAAGGTGCTGCTCAATCCCCGGAGCAACAGTGCGCAGTGTCGCCTGAGATTGGGTGCGCTGTTCTTCGATTTCGGCAAGTTGCTCGGGCGACAGAGGCATGAGGGGGGGCTCCTTGGTGGTCTCAGAGAATCTGTTTGATGAAACTATATATGGGTAGGCATTCGGCGTGAACCGCAATATCAAGGTCACACATTGGTCACGGTCCACACGCAACAGGCGCAGAAACATTGACTTCTTCGCGTAAAAGACTGACGGTGCAGCAAAACCTATAAAAAACAGAGGTTGAGGCAGATGAAGCGGTTTTGGCTTGGTATCACGGCGGCGGCCGTGGTGTCGGCGTGTGGTGGCGATACGTTCAACAACTCGGGTACCCCCGAGAACCCAGTTGCACCCACTCCAACAGTTCCCGAAGCAATCGCTGGTGATGTCACCAGCGTATCTTATGACCAGGCAAACCAAACCCTGACCGTTACGGGCAGCCAGCTGGACAACACGCCATTTGAGGCTGTCTACACGCGCAACACAGCCCTGGATGTGCCCGGATACGAGGCTTACACGACGCAAGACGGTTCATTGGACCGCCACTTTACCGCCTACGCTCAGGAACGTGATGGGGTTTATGCGACCGTCGTCGGAGGCGGCCCACAGTTCAACTCGGTCATCATGGGTGCCAGCTTTGGCCGAGACGGGACATACACTGCCCCAGACGCGAGCCAAGATGGATTGGGGCTAGTGAGTTATGCAGGTAACTACGTGGGCATTCTAAACACCGAGGGCGACGGAAACGACCTTTTACCGGTAACGGCCGGCACATCTGATGACATTCGACCAACCCAGATCGCAGAAATAACCGGTGTGATTTTCATCAATGCCGACTTTGCAGACAACTCAATCAACGGGATTGTTTATGACAGGGTCCTCGCCGATTCCGGCACCACGCTAGAGGATTTGTCTTTGTTCCCTGGAACGATCACTGCCAACGGAACATTTGATGGAGAGGTGCGCCTAGGTTCGACTCAAACCGTCGGCACCTACGCCGGTATCTTCGGCGGAACTGATGCTTCTGCATTGGCGGGTGCTCTGAACGTTTCGAACCACATTAGTGGAGGGTCAGGTGAAGCGCTCGAATACGGCGTCTTTGTTCTGGCACAATGTGGAACAGCAAATGCCGATGCCGTGTGCAACCAGCCGCAGCCGTAACCAATTGAAACTGGTTTCGGTCCGGGCCCTTGCAATCGTGGCGGCACTGTCTCTTGGTGCGTTCTCCGAAGCCCAGGCGGAAGAGACATCCCATACGTTAACGCTGGATCAGGCATTTCGGACCGCCATCGAAGCCCTAAGAACTGGCCAACCCACCGTCACGGTTGCGCTTACGCATGGGCTATTGAAAGCCAATCCCAAGGATCCGGTTCTGCATTATCTTCAGGCACAAGCTTACGCCCGCATGAACGAACCCGAAGAGGGGCGGCAGGCCGCTGCCTTGGCATATCGCAATTCCAAGGATCAGGATTCTCTGTTCCAGTCTGCCCAACTGGCCGCGCGCCTGTCCCTGCAGGCGGGACGTCCCACGATGGCGCAGTTTTGGCTTAGGCGAACAGCAGTTCACGCGCCCAACGAAGAGGCGGAAAAACTGATCGCGGCCGACTACAAGCAACTTCGCCGGATCAACCCCTGGGCCTTTCGCATTCGTGCCGAGATCAAACCCACAGACAACGTCAACAACGGTGCGGATACCGCCCTGCAGATCATCGACGGGGTGCCAGTGGTTGGGCAACTCAGCGGGTCGGCGCAGGCTTTGTCGGGGGCGTTTGGCATTGTGGATGTCACCACGGCCTATCGCCTGCGGCAATCGGCAGAGAGTATGACGTCGGTCGGCGGGCGCCTTTATGTACAGCGCGTGTCATTGTCGTCCGAGGCCAAAGCCCTTGCGCCGAATGTCACCGGATCACAGTTTGCCTCAACCTATGGCGAAGTTTCGGTTCGTCACGCGATGATTGTGGGTCCTGCGGAAAACCTCGGCTCGGCTGCTGTGGATGTGGCCACCGGCACCTCGTGGTTCGGAGGCGAACGCAGCTATAATTTTGCTCGCCTTGGCGGAGAACGTACCTGGCGCATGGCAGGCGGCGCACAATTGCGCCTGAACGCGTTGGTTGAGACACGATTTGCCGAGCGCTACGGATCAAATGACGCCAATATCCTGGGCATTGGCGCGCAATATGTGCGCCCTGTGGGCAGCGGGAACCGGATCTCGATCAGCATGGCCTACAGGGATTCACGGGCCCGCTGGTTCATGGGAACTTACCGTTCCGCCTCCGTCAGGGTCGCATATGACCTGGGACAGGCCATCGGTCCCGCCAAACTGAGTGCGGGGTTGGTTTTGGGGTACTCGGACTATCCGAATTACGCAGTCAGCATTTTCACGGTGCCCGGTGGACGGCAGGACAAATCCATATATGGTGATCTCAGCCTGTTCTTCGACGAATACGACTATGCCGGCTTCGCCCCGATGCTCCGCGTGCGAACCGGCAAAAAGGATTCGAATGTCAGCCGGTTTGACATTCGCGAGTTCTCGGTCTCGCTGGGAATTGAATCAAAATTCTGAAATCCTGCTTGGCCCCACTGGCGCTTGCGTGACTTCCCGCTAGAGTCTCGACCCAAAGACAACTGGAGAGTGACATGAGCTTGAAGTATCTGCACGTGATGGTGCGCGTGAAAGACCTGGAAAAATCCATGGCATTTTATGAACTGCTGGGTCTGCGTGAAATCCGACGCTATGAAAGCGAACAGGGCCGGTTCACACTGGTCTATCTGGCGGCCCCTGGTCAGGATGAAACCCCGCTTGAGCTGACCTACAATTGGGACGGTGATGATGAGTTGCCCGCCGACAGTCGCCACTTTGGCCATCTGGCCTATGGCGTCGATGACATCTACGGCATGTGCCTGATGCTGCGGGACAACGGTGTGGTCATCAACCGCCCACCGCGCGACGGCCGTATGGCCTTTGTTCGCTCGCCCGACAACATCTCGATCGAACTGCTGCAAAACGGCGAAGCACTGGCACCGGCAGAACCCTGGGTCAGCATGGAAAGCACTGGTCACTGGTGATCAAGCACCTACGTCTCGCCCTTACGCTTGCGGTGTCGCTGTGCAGCGGCATCGCAGGGATGGGCGAGGCGTCCTCCTGCCGACAAGCTTTGGCTTTGGGCCTGGATGTGTCAGGTTCGGTCAGCGGTCAGGAATACCGATTGCAGCTCGATGGGCTAGCGGGTGCGTTACAAGACCCAGAGGTCAAACGCGCCCTACTCTCGACACCTGAACTGCCGGTTCATCTGATGGTCTTTGAATGGAGCGCACCTGAATTCCAGCGGGTTTTGTTGAACTGGACCCCTGTAAACTCCCCCCAAACACTGGCGCGGATCACGCAGACCCTAGCCGTGACACAGCGCGCGCCTGCCCCACCGGGAACAGCTGTAGGAACCGCAGTGCAATTCGGGGTTTCTCAACTGGCCCAAATGCCCGACTGTTGGAAGCACACCCTCGATCTGTCAGGGGACGGCTTGCACAACATGGGCCCATCCCCGCACATGGTCAAAGCCGAACTTGAGGGCTCTGCGGTCATCATCAACGGGCTTGTCATCGGCGCAGATTCTCAGAACAGCACCGATACACGCATGGCCCAGATCGGCGAGTTGGTCGCCTATTTCCAGGCCCGCGTGATCCACGGCCCTGACGCCTTTGTGGAAACAGCACTGGGGTTCGAGGATTTTCAAGCCGCGATGACGCGCAAACTGCTGCGAGAGCTGGCGGTTGTTGTGCTGTCACAAAGCCCGCCAAGCCATCGCAAACCAGCTCAATAGATGTAGCGGATCTGATCGGTCCAATACCGCTCAACCCGTTTCAGCGACCGAGTGATATCCTCGATGCCCTGCGCATCGATCACCGACCGTTCTTCCAACCCTTCGGCATGGCGCAAGAACAGGTCCGTCACAACATCGCGCACGTCACGCCCCTTGGCCGTCAGACGCACCCGCACCGAGCGGCGGTCAATTTCGCACCGCTGGTGGTGCATATAGCCCATCTCGACCAGCTTTTTCAGGTTATAGCTGACGTTGCTGCCCTGGTAATAGCCACGGCTTTTCAACTCGCCTGCCGTCACCTCATTGTCGCCGATATTGAACAGCAACAGGGCCTGAACCGCATTGATTTCCAAAACACCGACCCGCTCGAATTCATCCTTGATGACGTCCAGCAGCAGACGGTGCAGACGTTCCACAAGCGCCAGCGTCTCAAGATAGCTGGTCATGAACCCTTTGGTGCCGGTCGGGGTAACTTGCATTTCCATACTCATCCGTCTCTCCGACTCGCTTTTCTTCAGTAGAAAATGCGCTCAAAAGCCGAATAATCAGTTAAGCAGAAAACTGTGTTATTTTTGAAACGTTTGCGCGATATCCGCAATCAGGGCGCCATAAGGATCAGGCGCTTGGACTTGGCCCGTAACCCATTGATAGAGGTCCTGGTCATTTTCATGCAGCATCGCCTCGTACAGATCCAGGCCAGCTCCGTCCATGTCCTGAAGATTGCGATCCGCATAGGCTGTGAGAATGATATCCATCTCTTTGATGCCCCGACGCATTGATCGCATTTTCAACCGTTTCAGCCGATGCTCCAACAACTCGGCCATCAGGGTTGGCCCAGCATCTGGCGCAGTCGCTTTTCCAGCCGGGCGGCACGTTCTGCATTGGCTCGCATATCGGCCCGGATCGCGCGCAGTTCCATCACCACATCAGACAGCCCTTCGATCGGCGTGACCTCGCCTGCGGGTTCTTCCATCCCCTCGCCTTCACCGGTCAAGAGCCACATGATCGAGACGTTGAGCAGCCCCGCCATCATCGACAGTTTGTTGGCGCGCGGCTCAGACAGATCCTGCTCCCAACCGGACACGGTGGCCTTTTTGACGCCCAGGCGGCGGGCCAGCTGCGCTTGCGTCATTCCTGCGGCTTCGCGGGCGCCTGCAACGCGGTCTCCAAAGGTTGCCGATTCCGGTCCGAACCAATCGTTGTCAGTGCTCATTTGGGCTCTCCTGCCGCTCTATCTGTATATCACTTGATCGTCTATCGGGCGCACCCTATGACAGGTTTGATCAACATACAAACCGAGGCCGCCCATGAGTTTCCTGTCTGCGACATTGTCCCGCGTCAAACCTTCGCCCACAATCGCAATGACAGCCAAGGCGGCCGAGTTGAAGGCCGCCGGACGCGACGTTATTGGCCTGAGCGCGGGCGAGCCCGATTTCGACACCCCCCAGAACATCAAGGACGCCGCCGTCGCCGCGATTGCCGCGGGCAAGACGAAATACACCGCTCCCGACGGCATCCCCGAGCTGAAGCAGGCCGTCTGCGCCAAGATGAAGCGCGATCATGGGTTGGAGTACACGCCCGCGCAGATTTCGGTCGGAACCGGCGGCAAGCAGACGCTGTACAACGCGCTGATGGCAACGCTGAACGAAGGCGACGAGGTGGTCATTCCCGCCCCCTATTGGGTCAGCTACCCCGATATGGTGCTGCTGGCGGGTGGCGCGCCGGTGATCGCCGAAACCTCGATCCAGACGAACTTCAAACTGACCGCCGATCAGCTTGAGGCCGCGATCACACCCAAGACCAAATGGTTCATCTTCAATTCGCCCTCAAACCCGACGGGCGCGGGGTACAGCCGGGAAGAGTTGAAAGAGCTGACCGATGTGCTGCTGCGCCATCCCCACGTCTGGATCATGACAGACGACATGTATGAGCATCTGGCTTATGACGGGTTCGAGTTCTGCACCCCGGCCCAGATCGAGCCGCAGCTTTATGGCCGCACGTTGACCTGCAACGGCGTCTCCAAAGCCTATGCCATGACCGGCTGGCGCATTGGGTATGCGGCGGGTCCGGTCGAGTTGATCGCGGCGATGCGCAAGGTGCAGTCTCAATCCACCTCGAACCCCTGTTCCGTCAGCCAATGGGCGGCGGTTGAGGCCCTGAATGGCACGCAGGACTTCCTGGCCCCCAACAACGAAAAATTCGTGCGGCGCCGGGATCTGGTGGTCAAGATGCTGAACGAAATCGATGGCATCTCCTGCCCGACGCCCGAAGGCGCGTTTTACGTATACCCCTCGATCGCGGGCCTGATGGGCAAGACCACTCCCCAGGGCACTGTCATCGACAGTGACGAGGCTTTTGCCATCGCTTTGCTGGAAAAGGCTGATGTGGCGGTTGTTTTTGGCGCGGCCTTCGGGCTTTCGCCAAACTTCCGGGTAAGCTACGCTACCTCGGACGAGGCCCTGAAAGAGGCCTGCACGCGCATTCAACGGTTCTGTGCGTCGCTGACATAGAAAACAAAGGAACAGGCATGGCCCCCGAGTTGCCCGAATACTATTTTCGCGTCCGCGACAACGGCGCCTTTGTCTTTCGCGTGGACACTGAAAACCGGCAACGCCGGATCGAGATGGAGCAGGTCGCCGTTGTCAACATCCGCAACGGCGAGATCAAACCGCATGGCGGGCGCAAGCTGACCAAGGCGGATATGCGCGAGATCGAGCATTGGATGGAACATCGTATCGCGCTTTTGGCAGAGCGCGATATCGACGACATCTTTCGGGCCGTCGATTACCTGAACCAGGTGACGCACTGGTCGCATTCCAAGGCCAGCGACAAGCAATTGGAAGAAGTGACCGACGATCTGTTGCTGGCGATGCATGACCTGCGATCAGTTCTGGTGCGCAAAAAGGCGGATCGCCTTCTCAAGAAGTAGGCGCGTTTGGGCGTGCTATGCGCCCCGCCCAACCAACCGCACGCAGTTGCGGCCCGCCGCCTTGGCGACATAAAGCGCGCGGTCGGCGGCGTTCAACAGATCCTGCGGCAGGTTGCCGTGATCCGGATAAACAGCGACCCCGATCGAGATTGTCACGCGCGGCAGCTCTTCTGCGCCATAGCGGATACGGGTGTCTTCGATACCTGCGCGCAGCACCTCGGCCACCCCCATAGCGATGTCCGCGTCTGCACACGGCAGAAGAACGGAAAATTCTTCTCCTCCAAAACGGCAGGGCGTCTCGCCATGCTGAAAGAGTTCGTGCATTCGGTCTCCGATGGCGCGCAGCACCATATCGCCTGCATCGTGCCCGTGATTGTCGTTGAACGCCTTGAACTTGTCCGCATCAAACGACAGCACCGCAAAGCGTTGATCCTTGCGCGCGGCTGTTGCGTGTTCGGCGCGCATCGCTTCCAGAAAGTAACGCCGATTATAGAGCCGGGTGAGCGGATCACGTGTGCTCTGGTCGTGCAGCTCATCCCGTAGCTTGACGTTGGCGATGGCCAGGCTGATGTGTTCGCCGCATTGCAGGGCAAAGTCATATCCATCCTTGGCAACTTGCGCGTCCGTTCCCAGCGGATAGGTCACATGCAACAACCCCACAGTGTCGCCGTGGGCCACGATCGGAATGCACATTGCATCCTCGACGTCGCCCGTTGTCGGGTGGTCGTTTACGTGGCCACAGCGAAAGCTGATGCCGCGCGCATCGAACCGATAACCGCGCCCCCGCCGCAATGCCCAGCAACTGTCCGGCGCAATGTGGTCGTGCGCCTGGCCGCCGCCCCAGGCGCAGGCCCCATCCAGCACATCGCGGGAATTGGAGTAGATATAGAGCTCTCCCTGCGTTTCCGGCAGCATGCTGGTCATGAATTTGGCCACAACGTCAAAGAGTTCCGACAAGGTCTTACAGCTTTGCAGCCATTCATCGAGATCTGCCAGCAACTTGGCCTCGGCCCGCCAGGCCTGCTCCTTGGCCAACATCGACTTGGCCTTGGATTCCGCGATCTCCGCCTGTTGCTTGGCATCGGCCAGATCAGCCGCGTCGCGGCGGAATTGCGTGACATCAGTAAAAGTCACGACGTAGCCATCATGGCGCAAGGGACGCGCAAAGGATGAAATCACCTTGCCCGATGGCATGTCCCGGTCGAAATGGAACGGTTGACCGGTCTTGAACAACTCAAGCACCTCGGCCTTGCGCTCGGCGGTAATGACACCCTGGGCCACCGTGATGCTCAGAAACGTTTCACGGGTCATTCCCACCTGCAAGTCCCGGGGGCCCAGTTCAAGCACTTCGAAGATGCGGTCATTGTGCAGCACGCACACACCATCAGGGGACCAGACCAGGATCCCCTGCTCCATCTGGTTGATCACATCCAGCATCTGCTCTTGTTCGCTTGGCTCATAAGCCAGGGACCGGTCGACGGCCTTCCCTACTTTCAGCTGTTTGTTGATCTCGCCCACGCGGCATCCCCCAATATTCTTGTTGGGGAGCCTAGAGGCAAAACTTGTTCAAATGTTAAAGCCGCGTCGCCTAAGTGCTTAAATCACTTGGCATGTTTTCACGGTATTTTCGGAAGATTTGCCGTGAACCCGCCCGCATCAGGCCATAGACGCCGCACCCACCTGTTTGATCGAACGCCCCCAGAACCGCGCCATCAAAAGCACCGCGGCACAGGCAAGCCCAAGAACAAGCCCCAGCCACACACCGATCCCTTCAAGCCCGAACATGAAACCAAAGACATATGATGCCGGGATCCCCACCGCCCAATAGCTGAGTGCTGCCATCACCATCGGCACTGCGGTATCCTGAACGCCGCGCAGCACGCCAAGCGCGATGGCCTGCACGCCGTCCACCAACTGAAACAGCGCCGCCATGCCCAGCAGACCAGTGCCGATGGCCAGGATCTGCGCCAAATCTGGTTCGTCGCTTTCCACGAACAACCCGATGAGTGGCTCTGCGCAGGTCAGGAACACCACCATCGAGATGGCGGACACGGCCAGCGAAATTACGGTCACAACCACGGTTCCCTTGGCCATATGCGGGCGGTCCTGCCGACCGTATGCGTTGCCCGCCCGGATTGTCGCCGCATTACTGAGGCCGAGATGCACCATGAAGGTGGCCGAGGCGAGCTGCACCGCGATCCCATGGGCGGCCAGCGGCACCGTGCCCAGCCAACCCATCATCATGGCCGAAGCTCCGAACATCGAAACTTCGGACAGGTTGGTCAGGCCGATGGGCACGCCAATTTTGAATACCCTGCCGAACATCTCCCAATCGGGGCGCCAAAAGCGTTGGAACAAAGCATGCTGCGGCAAAACCTTGAGGGCATAGATGATCACCGCGACCAACGACACCAGTTGCGTCAAGACCGAGGCAATCCCGGCCCCGATGATCCCCAACTCGGGCGCGCCCCAGTTGCCAAAGATCAGAGCATAGTTGCCGATGGCGTTCACGACTGCGGCCAGAACGGTGATCCACAGCACGATCTGCGTACGCTCAAGCCCTGCCAGATAGGATTTGAGCACCATGACCCAGAGCGCCGGAAAGATCCCCCAGCCTGCGACACGCAGGTATTCCGCAGCCAGCGAAGCAACATCCGGCTTCTGCCCGAGCAGCAGCAAGATCGGCTCGGACCACCACAGCATCCCCATGGCCAGCACGCCAAACATCACTGTCTGCCACAGCCCCATGCGGGTCACACGGCGGATCGAGGTGTCGTCGCCCTGGGCGTCGGACGCTGCCACCAGTGGCATGATCGCCATGGCCAGACCACCGCCCAGCATGAAGAGGATGAAGAAATAGCTGCCCGCGAGGGTCACAGCAGCCAGCTCCTCGACCCCGTACCAGCCCAGCATGACCGTATCCGTCAGGCCAATTGCAAACTGCGCCAAATGCCCGCCGACCAACGGCAGGCCCAGGATTGCGATCGCGCGGGCATGCCCGCCATATGTCATCATTCTACTCACCAGACAGGCTTAGGGTCCGCAAATTGCACACGCAAGAGGCAGCCTGCACCTTCCCCCAAAATATCGTTGTGATACCGTGAAAGCGACAACCGGAGGTCGCTTATGCCTGATCCCTTTTCACAGCTCGTTCCCGAAGCTCGTGCCTTTTTGTCCGAACTTGCGCAAAACAACACCCGCCAGTGGTTCAACGAGAATAAATCGCGGTATGAGCAGCAGTTGAAAACCCCGGCACAACACCTGTTGGAGCAGATTGCAGCTCGGGTCGGTGGCGGCGTCACAACCAAATTGTTCCGCCCGCAACGGGACATTCGGTTTTCCAAGGACAAGACGCCTTATAACACGCATCTGCACATGCTGTGGATGATGCCGGGCGACGGCACACGGCCGGCGCTCTTTTTCGGGATCGGGTTGGAATATGTAAGCGTGGGCGGCGGTATCATGGGCTTTGACAAGACCGCGCTGATCAGGTGGCGCGCGGGGGTCGATGGACCGTTGGGGGCAAACCTGTCCGACGCCATCCACGCATTGACTGGTGAGGGTTTTCGCCTGTCTGATCCCGAACTCAAACGCCTCCCCGCTGCCTATGACAAGGATCACCCAAGGGGAGATCTGTTGCGGCGTAAATCCCTGACCCTCTGGAATGATCTGACAGAGCCTCAGTTTACGGCCCCAACTGCAGCGATCTCGGAGACATTGGCCAAACTGCGGCCCCTCTTCCGAGCTTTGTCCAACGTGCTCTAGGGTCAGGGCCCCAAGAAAACAGACGGCCCCTTGGGCCGCCTGCCCCATCTGTTACTTCTGCCGCTGGTCGGGATGCAGTGCGGTACCCAGGATGTGATCTGATCGGTGGATGACATGGTGCGCCTGACCCACGATCAAGGGATCGGGTTGGCCAACGACATCCAGATCTTTGCCTGGATAATCCAGCGTCGACAGGAAATGACGCATACAGTTGAGACGCGCGCGTTTCTTGTCGTTTGATTTGATGATGGTCCAGGGCGCGTCGGCGGTGTCAGTGTAAAAGAACATCGCCTCTTTCGCCTCGGTATAATCGTCCCACTTGTCGAGCGACGCCTTGTCGATCGGGCTGAGCTTCCAGCGTTTTAGCGGGTCGGTTGCGCGGGAATCGAACCGGCGCTTTTGTTCGGGCTGCGTGACCGAGAACCAGTATTTGTAGAGACGAATGCCCGAGCGGACCAGCATCCGCTCCAGTTCTGGCGCCTGGCGCATGAATTCCAGATACTCGGTCGGCTCGCAGAACCCCATCACCCGCTCAACGCCCGCGCGGTTGTACCAGGACCGATCATAGAGCACCATCTCACCGGTGGTCGGCAGTTCCTGAACATAGCGCTGGAAATACCATTGCCCCTTTTCTTCCCACGTGGGTTTGTTCAGGGCAACAACACGCGCGTGGCGCGGGTTCAGGTGTTCCATGAAGCGTTTGATGGTGCCGCCTTTGCCGGCAGCATCCCGGCCTTCGAAGAGCATGACAAACCGTTCCCCGGTTTCCAGAGCCCAGTGCTGCACCTTCAACAATTCCGCCTGCAGCTTGGCTTTCTCAGCCTCGTAAGCACGACGTGCCATTCTACGGGCATAGGGATAGTGACCACTTTCGAACGCCTTGCGGATCTTTTCCGCTTCGGATTCCACCGGTTTCTTACCCGGTGTCTTGACCGGCTCGGCCGCTGCGGCCTTGGCGGGTTCGGGGGTCGGTTTTGTGGTCTCGATCGAAGTCACTGTCGCCATTTTTTGGTCCCTTTATTATGTCGCCTTTCGCCTAGCAAATCGCGCGTGATCCTGCCTTGATCCGTATCAAAGATGGGCAAAGGGCACATATTTTCTCGACACATATGTCGCTATTATTGACACCTGCCTGCCACCCTGACGAAAGGTCACGACAAAGTATCATTCCCATGACGCACCAAGCCTGCTTGACTGATCAAATCAGGCGCGAGAGAGGAGAGACAGATGCAGAGCAAGTTCTTGGATCTGAATGGCCACCAGTTCTTTGTGCGCAGCTGGGGCGACCCATCGCTACCACCCCTGCTGATGCTGCATGGCTTTCCCGAATATGGCGGCGCGTGGGGGGATCTGGCCCCGCACCTGTCACAACGGTTCCACTGTGTGGCTCCAGATCAGCGTGGCTATGGTCAAAGCTGGGCGCCCGAAGGAGTCCAAAACTATGTGACTTCGGCCCTGGTGGGCGACATGGTCGCCTTGATCGAGCAATTTGGCGACCCGGTCACGGTGATAGGCCACGACTGGGGCGCGGCCGTGGCCTATGGGTTGGCGATGTTCAAGCCTGCGCTGGTCGATCGTCTGATCATCGCCAATGGTGTGCACCCGGTTCCCTTTCAGCGGGAAATGGCAGCAGGTGGAGCACAATCGGAGGCGTCTCAATACATCAACATGCTGCGATCACCAGAAGCGGCAGAGGTGATGAGCGCAAATGACTTTGCCGGACTAGAGACGTTCTTTCGCCGTCACCTGGGACAGGACTGGTTGGATGAAGCGACGCTGGCCAAATACAAAGCCGAATGGGCGCGACCCGGACGGTTGAACGCCATGCTGAACTGGTACCGCGCCTCGCCGCTTCGGGTGGCCGCCCCGGGTCAGCCAATCACGGACCTTGCCCCGCTGCCATTGGACCGGCTGCAAGTGCGCTGCCCGCATCTGCTGATCTGGGGACCGGATGACAAGGCCCTTCTGCCGCAGTCGACCGAAGGGTTGGAAGAGTTTGCCGATGAGCTGACGCGGGTTACCATACCTGAAACGGATCATTGGCTGATCCACCAGAACCCGCAGGCCGTGGCGCAAGCCATTCTCGATTGGATACCGCAGACAGGAACACCCTCATGATCAAGGTTCACCATCTCAATCGCTCACGCTCGCTGCGCATCCTTTGGCTGCTCGAAGAACTGGGTATCGACTATCAGGTCATCCGCTACGAACGTGATGCCAAGACCAACCTGGCCCCGCCCGAGCTGCTGACGGTTCACCCGCTCGGAAAGTCGCCGGTGGTAGAGATCGACGGTCAGATGGTGTCGGAATCCGCAGCCATTGTCGAAGTACTCTGCGCGCTTTATGGCCCCAACCTTGTGCCCGAAGCAGGGACACCTTCGCATTGGCATCATCTGGAGCTGATGCATTTCGCCGAAGGATCGGTGATGACCCCGATCCTGTTGAACTTGTATGTCGGGATGCTCGGCGATGCAGGTGCCCCGCTGCACCCGCGCATCCAGAACGAATTGACCAACCACTTCGACTATATGGAAAGCGTCTTGCGCCCTTCGGGCCATTTTGTGCTGGACGATCTGTCAGCCGCGGACATCATGTTGAGCTTTCCAGCCAGTATCGTTGGACGCCTAGGTCGCAGCAGTGAATACCCGGGTCTCACAAGCTTTACCCAGATGATCGAAGCCCGCCCGGCCCATGTCCGTGCTCTGGAAGCTGGCGGCGGATCCTGACCCGGATGCGCTCCCGCCCCCGTTGCATGCCCTGACGGGCCCTTGCGGCGTTGGGCCGGGCGCCTCGCCTGCGGCGAGGCGCGGCATCACCCGAGGCGGGCCTTGTGTGCAGTTTTCTGGCCGGATCAGTTGAAAGAGCCAATCCCATTCAACTCGGCAATGTCCACATTATCCATCTGGCCGATCTTTTCGACGTAGGCCTGTTCCTGTCCCTGTGGCACCGTGAAAAGGCCGATCCGAAGCGCATCATCGTCAAACAGCATTCTGTCGAAAGTGATCTCTTCGTACTGCTCCAGTATCCTGATCGTCTCTTGTGCCCGTGACGCATCCTTGAATTGGACAATCACCATGCCAGGTACAAATTCCTGCTGTTCAACCATTTGCGCAGGCTCGACTTTTGGCCCACCCGCGCTTGTCGACCCAAGTGCAAGGGCCAACGCCAGTAAAAGAGTGTGCATCAGAAAAGGCCCCAACAGTTGGTTTCACATGTTGGAGCCCAAATAGGAATTCGCAGCCTGGCTTCAAGGCTGCCACCCAAGACAGTCAATTTCGCTTCAGCTGTGCCCCCAATCGCCCGGGTCATCGGAATTGTTCGGTGACAACCCCAGAACGTCCCCTTTGGTCGAACAACCCAGCCCCAGCACCGTGCGGTTGGCGTAAGAGAAATAAGAGCTCACCTGATTGATCTCGAGGATGCAACCGTCGTCCCAGCCCACATTGCGCAGGGCGATCACGTCAGCCTCGACCATTTCGGCTGGAGCTTCGGTGAGCTTGCGGGCATAGAGCATGGCTGCCACCTGGCGCTCGTCCAGCGGCACATCCGTCAGATCGCGCGCCTCAATGCCTGCGCGGATCGCCAGACCACGCGGTTCGTCCCCCAACAGGCGTTGCATCCCCTGAAAGTGATGTTCGACGCAATAAGCGCAGCCATTCAACGCGCTGACCCAGACCCCAAGCGTTTCCAGAAACCACTTCGGGATCTTGTTGCCCGTGTGGTGCAGCACGTTCTTGTAGAGCACCATGTGCCCTTCCATCGAGTGGGGCCGCAGGGAATGGGACATCATAATGTTGTCCACATTGTTGTCCGGGCCCGTCACCCGCTGATAGAGCTTTTTCAGCTTGCCTGTTGCCTGCTCGAACGGAACGGTTTCAATCCAGCTCATGTCGCCTCCTCACCTGACAGAATTCTGATTGGGCGAACCCTAGCGGCATATCCCGCGGGCCGCGAGGCGCAATTTCCTTGCCCCCTCAGGCTGCCCCGGTCAGGTCCTGCGCCAACATCAACGCATTGCCGTCAGGGTCATAGAACGTGGCAGTCTTGACCATCCCCTCGATCACATCCGTGGGGCCGTCAAAGGTGACATCTGCCGTCTCAAGTGCTTGCCGCGCGCTGTCTATGTCAGCGACACCAAACACCGGCACGCAATTGCCCGGCGCCGGTTCGGCCTGCTCACCAAGTCCGATTGTCACCCCCGTGGTTTTGGTCTGGATTTCGGACCACCCAGCCTCATCAGCATGATAGATCACCTCGAACCCCAGCATGTCGTGATACCAACGGGCGCTTGCATGGCGGTCTTTGACCGACATGGCGAGGGTAATGGTGTTTTCCAATGAAACGAGCGACATCAACTTTCCTTTCGACGCAAAATATACTAACTATACTTTATGGACATAAATCTACTTGTCAACATCACCTCTCGGGCTTGGGCACTGCCCATTCTCGCACATCTTCATGACGGTGTTCCGGGACGCCAAGCACCGCTGTTGTCTGCAACGAGGGCCAGCAGGACGGCATTTGCGCAAAGCCTGGCCCATCTGATCGAGATCGGACTGTTGGAACGGAACCCTGGGCATGGCCACCCATTGCGTCCAGAGTTTCGATTAACGCCCAAAGGACAGGTGGCCGCCCAGCTGGCGCATCGGGTTCATGCAGTGCCAGGTGAACACAAGGCACTGCTGCGCCGGTCGTGGACCCTGCCCATCCTGACGACGCTGAAACGTCCCAGCCGCTTTACCACCGTCAAGCAACAGCTGGGGTCGATCACGGATCGCGCACTGTCACAGTCGCTGCAAACACTGGAAGACCATGACTGGATCAGCCGCACCGTGGATGGCGCCAGCAGGCCGCCCCATCCTGTTTACCGCGCAATCAACACCGGGCAGGTGATCAGCGAGATGACCCGGCCTGTTGTCACGCTGCGCTAGCACCTGTCCAAAACCATCACTTCGTTGAGGTCCCGTCAGCCATCAGGTTGCAAACAGCCGAAGACCTAGAAGGTGAAGTCAGACTTCAGCTGTTCGTAGACCTCTCCAAGTCTTTCAGTTCTCCAGTCGTCGCATCGCCTGTTCTAGCGTGCTGCGCGCGGCTTCCATTTCCAACGGGGTCATCTGCGCGGGGTCTTTGGCAAAGGTGACCGAAGCGCTTTGATCAAGCGCGCATGTGCCGTCAGCCACCCCCACAACGCGGTAGGTTTCGACAGGACGCGAAAACCCTTTTGCCGTCACGGTTCCAGCTGGTTCCGTCTGAATTACCCCTTTGACCAGCGCATGGGTTTCCTGCGCCAAAAGGATCCCTCCAGCCTCTGCCGCGGCCTCCAACCTCGCAGCCAGGTTAACTTCGCTGCCAATGATCGTGTAGTCCATTCGCTGATCCGAGCCGAAATTTCCCACCGTGCAAAACCCGGTGTTGATCCCAATGCGCAGATCAAGGGTGTCGTCCAGCCCCTGTTCCCGCCATGCCTGACGCAGCTTGGACACGCGTGCCCGCATCGCGAGCGCCATCTGAACACAGCTGATCGCGTTCTCTTGAGCGGTTCTACCGTCATCGGTATCGCCGAAATAGACAACCACTGCATCGCCAATGAACTTGTCCAGAGTTCCGCCATGCTGCAACACGATCTCGGACATCTCGGTCAGATATTGATTGAGCAGTGCCGTCAGTTCCTCGCTCTCCAACCGTTCGGTTATGGTGGTGAACCCCACAATGTCCGAAAACAGGACCGTCAGCTTTTTGCGCTGCGCGGCAACTTCGACCTTTTGCGTACCGACAAAGATCGACTGATACAGCTGTGGAGAGATGTATTTCCCCAGCCGCTCGGACAGTTGCTCCATCATGGCCAGCCTTTCGGCGCGTTCTTCGGCGATCTGCACATGCAGACGCGCGCGATCCCAGGCGGTACGCGAATTGGTCACCGCAAATCCGGGCACCCCCACCATGGCAGTGATCCAGACCATGGCAGCCAACACCGGACTAAAGTGCCCAAACGCACCTGCTCCAAAAGCAAAGGCCGTCAGGATAGGCAACCCAAAAGCCAAGCTGATAGCCGGAGAACTCGGCGAAATGACGAGCGCTCCAATGGATGTGGCCACAGTGAAAATGGAAATCAGCAAGGCAACGTCGGTTGGAGAAGACGCCAGAACCAGCAGGATGAAGACCGCCCAAGCCGCGCCACCAAGCAAAGAGACAAACGCCGACAAGCGATGGGTCCGCTGTCGAACCTGCCTGGGTCGTGGTTTGTGCCGCAAATACATGTAAAGGCGCAACAACAGGGCATTGTGAAACACGATCAATGCATAGGCATAGACCGCACCAGAGGCGATGACCCAGGTTGGGCTGGCCATGAAGGTCAGACAACAGATGCCCAGATTGGAAAAGACTGTAGCAGGAATATTGCGCACCGTTTCCACGGACTTCTCGACGCTCAACTCACGGATGACGTCAGCCTCATTGGCCGGTATCGCGGCAAAGTTGGGATCGGGTTGTGACATGATCCAGAGCTTGCGTGATTCTGATCACCTGGGCAAGGAGACCGCGCGCACCACAGCAGGCTGACCAAAATACGAGTGGCGTTCGAAACCTCGACCGACAGCCTTGTCATTCAACGCAAATCATCCACCCAGTGGCAGTTCGCCCCAAATGCGGACATGCGAAGTTATACACAACACCCTGCGCCCCCCTTCCCCCCAACCACATCACCTGCCATAATACCTGCCAAAGAAGAGCCCAAGAACATGAGCAGCGACATGCCCGAAGATCTGTTGAGCGGAGCCCCCTCCGCAACCTATGACGCCTCCTCGATCGAGGTGCTCGAAGGGCTGGAACCGGTCCGCAAACGCCCCGGCATGTACATCGGCGGCACGGATGAACGCGCGCTGCATCATCTGGTGGCAGAAGTGCTCGATAACTCGATGGACGAGGCCGTCGCTGGCCACGCCAACCGGATCGAGGTTGAGCTGCACGCTGATTACGCCATCACCATCCGCGACAACGGGCGCGGCATCCCGATTGATCCGCACCCCAAGTTCCCCGACAAATCCGCGTTGGAGGTGATCCTGTGCACCCTGCACGCGGGCGGCAAGTTCTCGGGCGATGCCTATGAGACCTCTGGCGGTCTGCATGGTGTGGGCGCATCTGTCGTCAATGCGCTGTCTGATTCCATGGTCGTACAGGTCGCCCGCAACAAAGAGCTGTTTGAACAACGCTTCTCGCGCGGCATCCCTTTGGGCAAGGTTGAAAAGGTCGGAATGGCCCCCAACCGGCGCGGCACCACCGTCACCTTCCACGCGGACGAAGAGATCTTTGGCCACCACCGGTTCAAACCCGCGCGCCTGTTCAAATCCATCCGCTCCAAAGCGTACCTGTTCTCGGGCGTTGAAATCCGCTGGAAATCGGAAATCGACGATGGCGAGACGCCCACAAACGCCACCTTCCACTTTCCGGGCGGGTTGTCGGATTACCTGACCGAGACGTTGGGCAGCGCCTCCACCTATGCCGACGTGCCCTTTGGCGGCACCGTGGATTTCAAGGAAAAGTTCGGCACGCCCGGCAAGGTGGAATGGGCGATCAACTGGACGCCCTCGCGCGATGGCTTCATCCAGTCCTATTGTAACACCGTCCCCACGCCCGAAGGCGGCACCCATGTGGCCGGCTTCTGGGCGGCGATCGTCAAGGGGATCAAGGCTTATGGCGAGCTGGTCAACAACAAGAAAGCCGCTCAGATCACGCGTGAGGACCTGATCACCGGCGGTTGCGCTCTGGTCAGCTGTTTCATCCGCGAGCCGGAATTCGTGGGCCAGACCAAGGACCGCCTCGCCACGGTCGAGGCGCAGCGGTTGGTCGAAAACTCGGTCCGCGACCATTTCGACAACTGGCTGGCGGCGGATACGAAATCAGCTGGGGCGATCCTCGACTTCCTGATCCTGCGCGCCGAAGAACGCCTGAAGCGGCGACAGGAAAAAGAAACCGCCCGCAAATCAGCCACCAAGAAGCTGCGCCTGCCCGGCAAGCTGACCGATTGTTCGTCGAACACTCGTGAAGGCACCGAGCTGTTCATTGTCGAGGGCGACTCGGCCGGTGGCTCGGCCAAGATGGCCCGCAACCGCAAGACCCAGGCCCTGCTGCCCCTGCGTGGTAAAATCCTGAACGTTCTGGGCGCGGCGAGTTCAAAGCTCAGCTCGAATGCCGAGATCAGCGACCTGACGCAGGCGCTTGGTGTTGGCTTGGGAACGAAATTCAACGTCGATGACCTGCGCTATGACAAGGTCATCATCATGACCGATGCGGACGTCGACGGGGCGCATATCGCGGCGCTGTTGATGACGTTCTTCTTCACCCAGATGCGGCCCATGATCGACGCGGGCCACCTGTATCTGGCCTGCCCGCCCCTCTTCCGCCTGACCCAAGGCGCCAAGCGCGTTTATTGCGTGGACGAGCCGGAACGGGACGCGTGGCTGGAAAAGGGTCTGGGCGGCAAGGGCAAGATCGACGTCTCGCGCTTCAAGGGTCTTGGTGAAATGGACGCCAAGGACCTGAAAGAAACGACGATGGACCCGAATTCCCGCACTTTGATCCGGGTGACGATTGACGAGGACGAACCGGGCGAAACCGGAGACCTGGTCGAACGCCTGATGGGCAAGAAACCCGAACTGCGGTTCCAGTACATCCAGGAGAACGCGCGGTTTGTGGAGGAGTTGGATGTTTGAGTGAGCCCAAACGTCACCACATTTTGGCAGAAGCTTATCAGAAACAATTCTTAGACACTGGCAACTGTGTGTAGGTTCACGAGAAGCTGAACAACAAAACTTTCGCGACGCAACCTATAAACGTGGCGGTTCGAAAGGACTTCAACACCGCCCTTCTGGATGACGGAACTGTAGACCGCAGTACGGTTGAACAATTCTTTGGAACTTTCGAGACAGAATATCCCAGAGCAGTAGAAACGCTGCGGAGCGGGGTTCAAACTTCAGCAATGCTAAGGCTTACAATTGATTTTATGACCCTTCAAATCATCCGGTCGCCTCTTTCTAGAAGACTAATGACCGAACTACTTCTTAGGTATTCTCCCAAAAGTGACAGTAGCTTGAGAGTTTTGGGCGTTCAAAAAGCCGCAATTGAACTTCTGAGGCGAGCCCGCGAAGGAGATTCAGACGCTATTACAAAGATTGGCCTACAATCCAGCGCTCATTTAGCACAAGGCGTCTCCAACATTCTGAAACATGTTTCTTATCGGACTGTTAGGATAAATTCGCCGTCAAAATTGATAACGAGCGATCATCCAGTAGCCTATTTCTCCGTAAATCGCAAACGAAAGAAGCTTGTAGCAACTTTACCTAACCTGAGTTCAAGAACCTTGTGCTTCTTCCCACTCGCAAGTGACTTGCTGTTGTTCGGCGATACCCAGAAACCGAGTTCAGATGTGCTTTGGAGTGATCGCCCCTCTCAAATCATCAATTCTGTTTCCTTGGTGAAAAACCTAAACGCAATCACTGCACTCACGGCAGAACGAACTATTGTCTCTGGCAATAAGCGTGATCTCGAAAAATCTCTTCGGTCAGTGGATGGTAAAAAACCAACTCAGAAGACTCTTTTCCGCATGTATTCTGAACTTGCGAAAGCGGCAATGAATATGAACTCTGAGCACAGGGAAGACTGCTAACACCTCTATCCCGCGCCTGACCTTGGGGAGGCGTGAAGCGCCTTCCCGGGGGGAAGGTCAGGCGCGGCAAAATGCATAGCATTTTGCTTGGGGGTGCAATCGCGAGCGACACAAACCCTACAAATGCGTGAGGGCTGTTGCGTCACCCATCCAGCCGCCTAAACTCCCCCCATGAATTTCATCGCTGACAACCAACTCCCCCTGCTCATTGCCTTTTTCCTGGCAGGCTGCATCGGCACCGGGTTTCTGTTCCGCAAACCCGCGGGCCACCGGGCGTGGAAGCTGGCGGATCTGGTCTGGGTCGTTCTGGGCGGCATCGGGGCCTTGGTTGCGGTGCTTGCGGGGCTTTACAAGGCCGACAGCTCGCGGCTCGACCGACAAATCGACATCGCCTATGCCGCCACATCCGCATTCGACCGCGACGCCGCGCGGTTCCGGCTGCGGTTCTGTGACCCGGCTTACGACAGCGACATCGCGGTGCTGTGCGACAAAGTCGAATTCCTCTCGGCCTCGACCGCGTCCAACGCCGAACTGCCCCTGTTCATCGCCGTGACAAATGAGGTCGCGCCTTTGGCGGGGCTGAGTTTTCTGTTCGGATGGGGCGGCGACGACATGGATGAGATGGACGAGATGGTCGAACAGGCCAACGCGTTCGACCCCGATCAGTTCCTGGTCTTCACCACGCTGGACGCCCCCACCCAAGCGGCTGTCGACAACATGCGCCGCAAGGTGCCGACGATAGCGGGCGATTACCTGATCCTGGCGATGGCCTATGACGATCTGGTCGAGCAGGTCGGCAAGCTGAAGGACGAGTGGGAGTATCTGCAATCCAACGCGCATATCCTGATCCTGCAGGTGATCGCGCTGTGTCTGGTCAGCTTCGCCGCGCCGTTCCGCCTTGGCAAATCCGTGGTGGAGCTGCTGGATCAGCGGCGGTAGCTGTCGGCCAGCGTCTCGGGTGAAGTTCCCGCGAAATACCGCATCAGCGTCCACAGGTTGCGTGCGCCCCGTTTGAGCCAGCCTGCGCGCTGATACCGTTCGGCACTGGTGATCGCGCGCACGGGCAGACCGGTGAGGCGTGGAAGGGCGCGGGCAATCGCCACATCCTCCATCAACGGTTGATCCGGGTAACCGCCCGCCTTGTCATAGTCGATGCGCCGCACCAACAGCCCCTGATCGCCGTAAGGCAGCCCAAAGAGGCGCGACCGCAGATTGGCCCAGCCCGCGACCCAGGCGGGCATGATCCCCCGCGCGCGGAATGCCAGCTGGAACCAGGCGGGCGCGCGGTTGGTCTGGATGTGGTCGGCCACAACTTCGCTCCACCCCGCCTCAAGCACCGTGTCGGCGTGCAGCACCAGCAGCCATTCGCCCTTGGCCTGTGCGCAGCCGCGCCGCAACTGCCCGCCACGAGACGGCGCGCCGGTGACGATCTCGGCCCCGGCCTCTTCGGCGATCTTGAGCGTGGCGTCGGTCGACTCGCCATCCGAGATGATCAGTTCGCGGATCAGCCCCTGTCCCAGCCCCTCCATCAGCGCCTCAAGCGTGCGGGCCAGATTGGCCTGGGCGTTCAGCGTGGGGATTACGATGCTTATCTTGGCGGGCATGTACGTCCCCTCTGGTCACTGGCTCGGGTTCTCCTATATCACTGGCGCGTGGATTTGAAACGAGGGACCGCCATGACTGCCCGCCGTATCCTGCGCCTGAGTGGTGCGGACACTGTCACGTTCCTGCAAGGGCTGGTGACCAATGACGTGGACAAGCTGGATCAGGGGCTGGTCTATGCCGCGATCCTGACGCCGCAGGGCAAGTATCTGGCCGATTTCTTTCTGGCCCGCGATGGTGACGACGTGCTGCTGGATGTGGCCGAGGAGCTGGCCGACGGGCTGGTGAAACGGCTGAGCATGTACAAGCTGCGCGCTGATGTGCAGATCGCAGACAGCGGGCTGAACCTGCAACGCGGCAGCGGTGAGGCCCCCGAAGGTGCTCTGCCCGACCCGCGCCACGGCGAGATGGGTTGGCGTGCCTATTCCGCCGCCCCGGCCAGCGATGATGGCACGGATTGGGACGCAATCCGGGTGGCGCATTGCATCCCCGAGACGGGCGTCGAACTGACCCCAGACAGCTATATCCTGGAAAGCGGGTTTGAGGTGTTGCAGGGCGTCGACTTCAAGAAAGGCTGCTATGTTGGCCAAGAGGTCACGGCGCGGATGAAACACAAGGCCGAGCTGCGCAAAGGGCTGCGCCAGGTGGTGGTCGAAGGGGAGACCCCCGCAGGCTCCGAGATTGTGGCCAATGGCAAACCGGTTGGCACGCTGTTCACCCAGTCAGGTGGCAAAGGGATCGCCTATCTGCGCTTTGATCGGGCTAAGGGGGATATGCAGGCGGGTGAGGCCACCGTTCGCCTTGCCTGACCCAAGGGTTTGAAATTCAAACCAAAGACCGGCACAGTGTCGACCAGGCAAGGGTCTTGGGGACACATCGCATGCTTCAGCTATACGCAGCCATTTGGCGGGTCAGTTCGGGTCGGCAGATCGTTCTGATCATCCTGTCGCTGGCCATCGCCTTTTTGGCTGCCGTTCCGCTGGAGTTCCAAAAGGACATCGTCAACCTGCTGACCGAGAACGAGATCAACGAAGAAGATCTGCTCTGGTACTGCTCTTTCATGATGCTGGCGATCCTGCTGAGCCTGGGGCTCAAGTGGCTGATGGGCTATCGCTCGGGCCTATTGGGTGAGGACATCATCCGCCTGATCCGTAGCCGTCTGGTCGAAGGGGCGGTTATCGCCGACACCCAAGGTGAAGGCCTGCGCAAAGGTACCCTGTCCACCGCCGTCTCGGCCGAGGCAGAGGAGTTGGGTAAATTCGCCGGCGCGGCCATCTCGGAACCTGTTGTGCAGATCGGTACCTTGGTCAGTGTTATCGGTTTCATCGCGACCTCACAGCCGGGCCTTGGGACGATCGCGCTGATGATGATCCTGCCACAAGTGGTCATCGTTCTGGTGACGCAAGCCAAAGTGAACCAATACGTGGCCGAACGGGTGCGCGTGCTGCGCAAGGCCACCGATCAGCTAACGGCGCGCGACGTGCAAGAGGCCGAGGCCGCCGTTAAAACTCATTTTGACGAGATTTACGAAGCCCGTCGCCACATGTTCATCTGGAAGCTGTCGACCAAGTTCCTGCTCAGCACCATCAATGGTGCCGGGACCGTGGCGGTGTTGTTGCTGGGCGGCTGGCTGGTGATCGAGGGGAAAACCGACATCGGCACAGTGGTAGCTGCCACCATAGGCCTGGGTCGTATTCAAGCTCCAACCGCATTCCTGATTGCCTTTTACCGACAAGTCAGCGCCAACAGGATCAAATACGAGTTGTTGCGCGAGCTATTCGACGACCAAAACCAAAGAAGTCGTGCAAACGTTTGAACCCGGCACCGGAAACTTTCAAAGTTTCCGGCCCGATTTCTTTGAAAGAAATCGACCACCTCCTGTGGTCGACCGCGCCCTCTGATCAGGCGCGTTCCGAATATTCCATGGTCTCGGTATTCACCACGATCATCTCATCCTGGCCAACAAAGGGAGGCACCATGACCTTGACGCCATTGTCCAGGATCGCGGGCTTGAACGAGTTGGCGGCAGTCTGCCCCTTCACAACCGGCTCGGTCTCGACGATCTGGCATATGACTTTTTGCGGCACCGTGGCATTCAGCGCCTCGGATTCATAAAATTCGACAACAATTGTCATGCCGTCCTGCAGAAACGGGCGACGGTCGCCCAGCAATTCTGCGGGCAATTCGATCTGCTCATAGGTCTCGGTATCCATGAACACCAGCATGCCGTCGCTCTCGTACAGGAACTGCTGATCTTTCTGCTCCAGGCGCACGCGCTCGACTTTGTCCGCCGAGCGGAAGCGTTCGTTCAGTTTGGACCCATTGCGTAGGTTGCGCAGTTCGACCTGGGCAAAAGCGCCGCCTTTACCAGGCTTTACGTGATCGACCTTGACCGCGGCCCACAGACCATCGTTGTGCTCCAGAACATTGCCTGGACGAATTTCGTTCCCATTGATCTTGGGCATGACATATTTCCTTCACACATGCTTGATGCAGAGTTTGCAGACCCTATATCTGGCGGGACGTTACCTGGCAAGACAACGATACCTTGTGCTGCGGCCGCACCAAGCCATGCAAATGACGCAACGGCGCTATGCAGAAACGGGGTACCCGAATCAAATGCGATCCGTCATAAGGAACGCCACGCCGGAAATTGCAAGAGCAAGAACAACAAGGAAGACGAGATGAGAGATTTCGTTGACGGCACTGCCTTTAACAATGAACAAGGCAATCGTGCACGTAAACTATTCGCAGCCGTTGTGTTGGCTGCACTGGATGACGCCATCGCCGATGACAAGAAATACGGCAATGGTCCTGAACAGATCGCCCGTTGGGCACGGTCGCGTGACGGCCGTGAAGTTCTGAGCTGCGCGGGCATCGACCCGAACGAGCGCGTTGTCTCGGGCTTGATGGAATTTGTTGGCCGCGGTGTCCGCACCTCGGTTGCGCTGTCGCGCGAAGAAAGCGAGCGTCGCAACGCCGCTCAGCAGGCCGAAGCTGCCTGAACACAATTTACTGCTGCATGAAAAAGCGTGCTCCTGGGGGAGCGCGCTTTTCCTTTTCTACCCCCTGCTCCGCCTTGCAACACCACCATGTCGTTTCCGGGCTTTCGCTTGACCGCCAAATCAGGTCAATTGTGCGCGAAACAGGAGGCGCGCATGGTTCAAGCCATCATGATTCAAGGCACCGGCAGCAACGTCGGCAAGTCAATGTTGGTCGCCGGGCTGACCCGTGCTTTCAGCCGCCGAGGCCTGCGGGTTGCGCCTTTCAAGCCACAAAACATGTCAAACAACGCAGCTGTGGCCGTGGGGGGCGAGATCGGGCGCGCTCAGGCGCTGCAAGCCCGCGCCGCCGGGCTCGAACCGCATACCGACATGAACCCGATCTTGCTCAAGCCCGAAACCGACACCGGCGCGCAGATCATCGTCCAGGGACAACGCCGTGGCACTATGCAAGCGGGTGACTATCGAAAGGGCAAGGCACAGCTGCTTGCTGCTGCGCTTGAGAGTTTTCACCGGCTCTGCGCGGACGCAGACCTGGTGCTGCTCGAAGGAGCCGGCAGCCCGGCCGAGACCAATTTGCGGGCAGGCGACATTGCCAATATGGGCTTTGCCTGCGCCGCAGGTGTGCCGGTGGTTCTGGTTGGCGACATCCACCGTGGCGGCGTGATCGCACAGATCGTCGGTACTCAGGCCGTTTTGGACGATACTGATCTGGCTCAGATCAGTGGCTTTGCTGTGAACCGGTTCAAGGGTGACGTCACCTTGTTTGACGAGGGACGCGATGATATCGCTGCCCGCACCGGATGGCCCTGCTTGGGTGTGGTGCCCTGGTTCAACGACGCCTGGAAACTTCCCGCCGAGGACATGATGGACATCCGCTCGCATCTCGGCGGGGCCTGCAAGATTGTCGTGCCACAGCTGGAACGGATGGCCAATTTCGACGATCTCGACCCTCTGTCAGGCGAGCCCAATGTCTCGGTCGAGATCATCCCAGCGGGTCGCCCCTTGCCTGGCGATGCGGACCTGGTCCTGCTTCCGGGCAGCAAATCCACCATCGGCGATCTGAACTATTTCCGCGCTCAGGGCTGGGACATCGACCTTTATGCGCATGTGCGGCGCGGGGGGCATGTGGTTGGCCTATGCGGCGGCTATCAGATGCTGGGCAAAACCATCGCCGACCCCGAGGGGATCGAAGGCTTCATTGGCGAAGTCGAAGGACTGGGCCTGCTGGACGTGCACACAACAATGGCTGGCCAAAAGAAAGTCACCCAAACGCAGGCCACAGACATTCACACTGGTCTGCCGGTCTATGGCTACGAAATCCACATCGGTCGCACAGAAGGCCCGGATTGCGACCGACCGTGGCTCCAGGTCGGAGAACGTTCAGAAGGCGCGATTTCCCCATCCGGCCGCGTGCGTGGCAGCTATTTGCACGGCACCTTTGCCTCGGACAGCTATCGGGCGGCTTTTTTGCAGGAACTGGGGCATCGCTCGGATCTGTCCTACGAGGAAAGCGTCGAAGCCACGCTGGATGACTTGGCCGATCACCTGGAACGCCACATGGATCTGGATCTTCTGCTACAGCTTGCCCGCGCACCCAAAGGGCTGTGAACATTATTCCAGCTCTTGCGCGGTCAATGCCCTGTGGATTTCGCGGCGCACCAGCTTGCGCACATTACGGGTAATCCGTTCGCCCAAAGCGCCTTGCAGTTCTTCTCGCACGATATCCGCAACCAGTTCGCGCAAACTTTCCTCGTCAAGCACAGCTTCGTCTGAGGCCAAAATGGACGGCTCGTCACTTGCCGTGAACTCTGGAGCAGACACGGCTTCACGAACTTTTTCCTGCACCTTTGGTGCGACGTCCTCGACAACTTCGTCAATGAATTCTTCGGCTTCAAGGATCTCGCCGCCATCGGCGTGATCTTCCCATTCCATCGCTGTGACACGTGTCCCGGAGTACGCGTCATGACCTTCGCCGTCAGGCTCCCATTGGTCCTGTGTCTGCGCGATCACCGCTTCAAGTGCCTCAATCTTTGACGTGAGCGGTTCAGCCTCAATCTCTTCTAACTCGCCCTCGTCATCTGCAGCGACAAACTCAACGAATTCCTCGTCAATGGCTGGGTCCTCGGCAAAGTCCTCATCGTGAAGCTCCGCCTCTTCCACAGAATCAAATGAGACAGCTTCGGCTTCGGCTTCGGCTTCGGCTTCGGCTTCGGCTTCGGCTTCGGCTTCGGCTTCGGCTTCGGCTTCGGCTTCGGCTTCGGCTAAGAATGCATCCTCGGGCTCGGGCGCAACTTCATATTTCTCATCCAAAACCATCGTCGTGGGCGCCGTATCCACCTCCTCGATGTCTTGTTCCGGAAAATACTCATCTACGGCCTGGCCCAGCTCATGAGCCGCTCCGTAAAGGGTTGCATCCGGATCCGTCCATGGTGCTGCACTGTCCAGATCAACCGAAACGCCTGCCGCCTCGACCTTTGCGTCTACAGGCTCGCCAACCTGAGCTTCGTCCAATTTGGATGAATCGTCTATGGGCTCAGCGACACGCAAGGCTGGGGTCAGAACCAAACGATCAGACGACGGAGCCGGTTTTGCCGCCTCTTGCCGTGTTTCCGTTCTGCTTTCTTCGCTGACCAACCGTCGGATCGAAGACAGGACATCTTCGATCTGAACGTTCGCAACAGGATCAGACATGTGCTTTCACCGCTCTTAATCTCAAGTCGTAAGTGTAGCGGCACACATGGATTCTCACAACAGATAGCGAGAATTCTCAGTTCTTACCTAGTGCTTCCAAGACACGGTCCAGGTCCTTGCTGCGTTTCGAAACCTTCGCCGGCGCACCTTTGACCAAGTTGTAGTAGAGCGTCGGATCATAGATCTGCACTGCCAAGCCCAAGCGCTCTGCCGTCAAAAGCCCCTGGGCAGACAGCAACTGATACGCCGCCAGAGACCGCTCTGCCCGAGCCTGGATTTGGGACGTCTGCGCATCCAGCAATTCCTGCTCCGAAGTCAGAACGTCCAACGTAGTCCGAGCGCCCAGTGTGGCCTCTTCACGGATGCCGTCAAAAGCAACCTGCGCCGCGCGCACACGCTCGTTGGTGGCCCGGAGGTTGGCTTGCGCTGTCTCGAAGCGGACATAAGCCTGGTTTACGGCCTGGATCACGTCCTTTTGCGTGTTCAGCAAACTGGACTTGACCGAATCCCGGGTGGCCATTGCACGACGCACGTTTGCCGCCAACCGACCGCCAGCATAGATCGGCTGCCGGAAGACCAACCCGGCGCTAGCCGTGTTGTTATAGTTCGAATTGCCGAAGGTATTGGTGATACCAACATCCGCCCGGATGCTGGCGTTCGGTCCAAGAGCCGCCCGCTGGCGGTCCACCGTCAACTCTGCAGCTTTGACCTGATGCTGGACAGCCAGAATACTGGGATGATTGCGAACGGCGATCGCCACTGCATCGTTGATCGATGCGGGATGTTTCGGCAAGCGTGGTTGCCCGGCTGTACGCCCCGGATCGCGCCCCACCGCATTTACATATTCTGCCTTCGCCGTAGTAAGCGCGCCGCGGGCATCTGCCAGATTGGCGCGAGCCGCAGCAACACGCGATTCGGACAGCGCAACGTCGGTACGTGTGACTTCACCCACTTCGAAGCGGTCTTGGGACGCTCGCAATTCTTCGCCCAGAACACGCACGTTGTTCTGACGCAGGACCACATTCTCTTCTTGCAGCAAGACATCCATGTAAGCGGCCACTGCACGCAAAAGAATCGATTGCTCGACCTCCAGCAACGTCTGGCGCGTGGCCAGCACGGTTTCTTGTGCGGCCTGTTTAGCTAGGATGCTGGCACCACCGTCATACAGCAGTTGAGTGAACTCAAGCCCGCTGAAGAACGTAGATGTCCGGGTTTGTGTCACCAAGCTATTGGTTTCGCTGTTCACCAATGCCCGCTGCACACGAACCGAAAAGTCGATGATCGGACGCAACGCCGATACCGCAATCGCCACATCCTCGTCCGCAGCCCGCAACAGGGCACGGTTCTGTTCCAAAAGGCCGCTGGTGTTGTAGGCGCCGATCAGTGCATCTGCGAGATTGTCAGCCTGTCCCTGTTTCGGCATCATGCCTGCCAGGATAACCCCTGCCGACAGAACCGCGACCTTTGCAAGTCTACGTGCCACTGCTCTGTGCATCGCTTGCTTCTCCACCACATTACAAATGTTCAAATCAGATTGCTCTTTATTCTGCCGACAGGCAAGGTCACACCCAACGGAACCCGCGAAAAGTCACAGCTGAAAGGTTGGTGCCTTCTCAAAGCCGGGCAAGACAGGGGCTGTGGCGTTGAATGCAAATCGCCATGTGACCCGGTCTCCGGATTTATGGCCAATGCGAACGGTGCCTAAGTCGCCTTCGATAAAGATACAGCCGATGCGCCCACCATCCTTAAGCTGGTCGATCAGCGCCTGTGGCACCTCTTCGACCCCACCTTGAACAATTACAACATCATAGGGTCCGTGATCCGCAGCGCCACCCGTCAGCGGCCCGACATGAACCACCGCATTGTCTGCACCGGTTTCCATGAGAATGGTCTGTGCCTCTTCGGCGAGTGTCTCGTCTTCTTCCACAGCGACAACGAGTTCAGCCATACGGGCCGTAACGGCCGTTGAATAGCCGTGGGCGGCAGCCACATCCAGAACCAGTTCATCATTGCCGATATTCAGACCATCGAGCATTTTCGCCAGCGTGCGCGGCTCGAGAAGGCTGCGCCCGGCCCCCAAATCGATCAGATCCTCAGCGTAAGCAGCTTCACGCTGCGCGACAGGCACAAAATTCTCGCGAGGGACAGCCAACATCGCGTCAATAATCGGAAATTTCGTAACATCCGAAGGCCGAACTTGGGTGTCGACCATCATACGGCGGCGGGCGGCAAAATCTGTCATGTCATGCTCATGTTTCGAACGATTGTCTGAGCTTTTGCCACATCCCTGCCCGCCCGGCAACGTCAACCCGCGCACCTGAGCAAAAGCGACGCATCTCGTCTGAAGATAGTCACATATGTGCCGTGGCCCCAACCTTGGATCCCCCTTCGAAGCCCCATCGATCGAACCAAGCTAGCCTATTGCACCCACCCCAGGAATCGCCTAATACGCCCAAACCACAACGGAACGGCGAGTTGGCGGAGTGGTGACGCAGCGGATTGCAAATCCGTGTACACCGGTTCGATTCCGGTACTCGCCTCCACTTAAAATCAATAATTTAGCACCTAATCGTTCTAAGCGTTTTGCCCGCTTAGGATCAGTTTGGGCTCAAAATCCTCATGCTTCTTCAGCGCTCCGTCATGTTCAACTACGCACTATTTCTTCCAGATCTTAACGTTTCAGCTCTTTGGAGACATTCCGGGGTACAGTGGTCTGACTTTGAACAATGGACGTGTAACTGATATCTAGGGAAAGGTGTCCGAGCCTAGACTCTTGTCAACCCTAGGCTCGGGACTTCGATAACGGGGCCTTCCCAGTCAAGCGGTTTTGCGCAGCATGATTGATCCGCCAAGGGAGTGTAGCTGTACCTGTATGTGTCCGCCCCGTTTTCAGTCGCGGCCTTCTGTTGAGATCCTTCGGGTACATGCTTCGGTTCGTGGTCAGCGCGACGGCTACCAACTCTGCATCTGTCATTTTCCCAATGTTGCCCGGATTGAATCCAGTAACAGCCTAAAAATCTTCACTGAGAGAAAAAGGGCTACTTCCCATTTATGTATCAACCTCGTGGTGATGGCAGTTTTCGATTATGTGATTTGACAATTTTTGATAAACATCATTTCTTTGCCCGTAAGGAAGGCTGATACTAACATTTGGACGAAGCGGATACCGATCTGGCGGGATGTTTGGATCTTGAAAACTCAGGGTCTTACTCCCGCGTAAGTTTTCAGTTCTAGTAAGTTTGTTTATTTTACTTCCGGATAATATCACAATGTCTGCACGGTGTGTTGTTTCAGGATCTTGATTATAACCTCCATTGAGGTTCATAAAGTTTGTCCCTCCAACGCTAGCTAAATCCACTTCGATTTTGGTTGTTCGTATCAAAAATGGTCTTACTCGATTTATGCACCTCGTGTGTTCTGATATCAGCAAACATTTGTTAACCCAGATCTTACTAATAGTGAAGTTTCCAGGTTTTTTCCTCGGGCCATCAGGGTTTGGCTTGTGCCTCACTGTCCAATGAAAATCAAAAGTTGTTTCGGCGGAGGTAGATTGATATCCTAGTGAAACCAGGGAAACTAGGATGCATATCGAAAACTTCTTATAAATTGGACTCGATTTCAACTGAAGCGTCATGGCTATCGAATATTCTTGCTATCTGAGGGTATTTCTACTATTTCGCAATCTTAGCGTTTGTATGCAACACTCTCCCACTACTTTTCAGGGTAACGAAACTGGAGGTGGCTATTTTTTGACCCTTGCTGAGGGTTATAGTTTTGCATCACTGCGAGAACTCTGTCCAGAACGCTCAAAGTGACCCCAAACCAGGTTCAGTGAGAGAACGGCAAGCCACGCTCTACGAGAGCATTGCTAGCGACGTTGTCGCTCGTATGGCCGCGATCGATAGTAACGCCAAGAAGGGCTGACTGAGCTCCGCCCTGAATACCGCCCGGCAGGAACAGACGGGCAGACAGAGCTCTCTCAATAAGCAACCCATTCGTAGCCGTGGTTGCCTTCGCAGTCTTCCCACTCGACACCGACACCGCGCCTCCAGTTGGATGAGAAACAGCGCCGGGACGGCAACACCCAAGTCGGCGCAGCAGCAGGGCTGGTGTATTGCCAGCCAAACCCACCCTGTGGGCCATAGGACCCGAGCCGCATATTAAAACGTTCGCTGCATCCTTCATCCCGGCCACGACGTTTGTGACTGTAATGCCGGACATCCCAAACACGGATTGATCGGACGAAATCGAACTCAATACCGCTGATGTCGATATCCGTCCTTCATGCGGCACAAGATCATTCTGGTCCACGGCAGTCATAGCAATTTCTCGCTGCGCGCGCTCGCAGCACAGATTTTGCCTCGTGTGCATCATCTTGAGAACGGCAATGCGGCGTAATTAGCGGCCATTCGTGCCAAGCACAGCGAGATTTCGTCAGAAAATGAGCAAGGTGGGGACGAAGTGTACTTTCGCCACAACGTGATAATTGTCAGCGTTTGATCCATAGTTTCCATCCGCGGCAGGTTGCGGCTCCGCAGGCGCAGCGTTCGCCCCCGAAAAACTACATGGCAATGGCCTTCATTCAGCCGTTGTTCTGACCAAGTCGGGGGGCGCTGGAAACCGGTTTGAACGGCCCGCTGTCACCTATGCGAAACGGCAGGGTCGGAACGACTGCGCCCGTCTCCGGGTCAGTGTGGAGATAGCCGCGCGCTTCGACTTGAGGCAGTGCAAGCGCTTCGGGCATGGTCCTGACCCGTGCAGCAGGCACCCCATTTGAGATCATGTCCGCTTCCCATTCGTCTGCTGTGCGAGTCAGCAGAATACTGGCCAATTCATGCTCCAGTTCCGCTTTGTTTGCTGTGCGCTGCTGTCTGGTTGCGAATTTGGTCCCGGTCAACCAGTCTTCACGCTGCAACACCCTTGCCAGTGCCTGAAACTGGGATTCTTCGTTGACGCCAAGACTAAGAACACCCTGTTTGCAATCGAAGCTGCCCGCACCGGGGCTTCGACTATTGGCGGCGTTGCCCCGAGGTTTCGGCACGTTGCCAGTCAGCTTGTAATCAGTGATCGTCGAACTCATCAACGTGAACGCAGTTTCCAGCATGGAAACATCAATAAACGTCCCTTTGCCAGTCTGCTCACGTTGATAGAGCGCCGCTGAGATTGCGAACCCCGCTGCCAAGGCGACGCTATAGTCCATGATCGGCGCTCCGGTTCGCAGTGGCCCGGATTCAGCCGTGCCTGTCATCGTCATGATGCCACAAACAGCCTGAATATTAACGTCGTAGGCAGGTGCATTTTCTCTGTCACCGCCCCGCCCATAACCGGTCATCGAGCAATGAACCAGGCGCGGAAAAAATCGGGCTGTCCGCTTTTCATCCAAACCAAGGCGTCTCATTGTTTCGGGCAAATGGTTTTCGACAAAAACGTCTGCGGACTCGAGTAGATCGAACATCTCCACTTTGCCGGCGTCGCTGGCAAGGTCGATCTCGACCGACTTTTTGCCAGAACCCTGAGTTATGTAGGCGGTACTCATCCCTTCGGCCGCTCGCACAGGGTCCGTTCCTCCACGATAACGCATGGAATCGCCGCGACCAACACTTTCGACTTTTATGACCTCGGCCCCGAGAAGGCCGAGGTAGTAGCCGCAGGCAGGTCCTGCAAGGACATGCGTGAAGTCAATGACCTTGATGCCGGTAAGTGGCAAACTCATTTGGATCTCCTCATGCGTCTTTGAGTGAGGCTTCTTTGGCCTGTTTGCTGAGTGATCTGGCGCGTGCGAAGACGGCAACGACACCCAGCAGGAGGAAGCCCAGGGCGACCGGGCGAGTGAAGAAAATCAGTGCTCCGTTGTTGCTCAGCAGCAGGGCCTGCCGGAAGGTTTCTTCCGCGCCACCGGCCAGCACGAAGCTGATGACAAAGGCTGCAGGGTTGAAGTCGTAGCGTTTCATCAACCAACCGCCAAATCCAGCGATCACCATGACCAGCACGTCAAACAGGTTCCCGCGCGAGGAATAGGCCGCGATGAACGAAGTGAGGAAGATGATCGGATACAAAACATCCGTCGGGATCTTCAGGATGAAGCGACCCACAAAGGACGCGCCGAAATACCCGATGAGACCATAGAGCGCGATGCCGATTAGACCGCAGGCGAACAACTGATAGATCAGCTCTTTCTGGGTCAGGAACAGCGTCGGACCGACCTGAATGCCGTGGATCAGGAACACGCCGACCAGAATGGCACCAATGGTCGAACCGGGAATACCCAGCGTCAGCAGCGGTGCCATCGATGGACCAGAGACCGCGTTGTTAGCGGCCTCGGGTGCGGCGATACCTTCCAGCGCGCCCTTGCCCCATTGCTCAGGGTTCTTGGCTTTGCGCTTGCCCTCGCCATAGGCAACGAAAGCAGCGATCGCGGACCCAAGTCCCGGAAGCATCCCGATAAACGCGCCGATGAAGGACGAACGGATAACATGCGGAACACAGGGTTTGTACTCAGCCCAGCTCAGATGGTTCTTGGCCTTGGCGTCTTCGCCTTCCGGCTCGTCGAACTGCTCAATTTTCTGACCGCGCGCTTCGAGCTGCGAGAACACCTCACCCAATACGAAGATGCCGATCATCAGCGGCACCAGCGAGATGCCGTTGGTCAGATCGAAACTGCCAAAGGTAAAGCGTTCTTCGTTCGAAATCGGATCCAGACCGATCATCTTGATCAGCACCCCCAATGCGGCGGAGGCGAGACCCCGGGTGATCGACTTGCCAATGACCGAACCGATGACCACAAAGGCGGCGAAGTAGACCGCAAACAGTTCTGGCGGACCCAGTTTCAGAGCGATGGCGGCGATGATACCGACGCCGGCGATCAGAAGAATTTCACCAACATAGTCGCCTATGATGGATGATACAGTCGCCACTTTCATCGCTTTTGACGACATGCCGCGTTTGGACAGTGGATATCCGTCAATCTGTGTCGCGGCTGAGGCCGCCGTTCCGGGCGTGTTAAACAGGATTGCGGCGATTGATCCGCCATAGCGACCTGATTTGCCGATCACATAAAGAAAGGCCAACGCTGCCAGAGGCTGCATGTAGAAGGTCACCGGCAACAACATTGCGATTGCTGCGGATGCGGTCAAACCAGGAATGGCACCAACGACCATGCCGACAACCGCCCCAACAAGAATCCACATAAGGATAATGGGATCGGTCAGAACTGCTCCAAGAGCTGCAAAGATTTCCATGATCAGTTCCCTTCAATGACATCAAGCAAGTCGAACCATTCGCCATAGGGCGGGAACACGCCAAGCATGACAAAGAAGATGAAATGGTAGATGGCTGGGCAAATGATTGCGGCGACCAGCAATCCCAAAGGATTGCGGACGCCGAATATCATCAGAACCAGAACTGCGGCGATGCCGGTGCTGATCAGATAGCCAAACTTCCCCATCAGCCAGACATAGGCCAGCGACAACGCCACCAGACTGAAAATGGCAGGCAGGGGGGAACTGCCCTCTTCTTTGGGAGGAGAGATTGGAGCAGAAGAGGACAGCCCTTTCACGCATTCCAAGACACCAAGCACGACGAGAGCAACTGATCCAACGAGTGGAAAGATCCGAGCGCCCCATCCGCCGTCAGGGTCCGGATTGATACTCAGGCTTGCGGCGACTGCCGCCAACCCGAACACCGTCAGAACCCCGCCAATAACCGTATTTGAGTTCAGAACACGTGTTGTCATCGGATCACCCCTAGCTTTTCAGAGCGCCGATGATCGACTGAACGTTGTCTTTCATCGCTTTCAAATTGGCCTCGGCCTCGGCACCAGGCAGGAAGACCGGTGTGTTGCCACGTTCGGCCATCGCATCGATGAAAGCCTGAGATTCGGTGATCTCTTTCATTGCCGCTTCGAGCCGCGCCACAACATCATCCGGCGTATCCTTGGGGGCAAAAAGCACAATGGGTGAGCTCACGTCGACGGCCTCGAACCCTGCTTCGCTGAAGGTCGGCACATCCGTCATGAACGCATCCCGTTTGTCCGAGTTCAGCGCCAGCGGGCGCAGCTCATTTTCAAAGCCGGCGGCCTGCTGAATACCGATCATCGCGAAATCAACCTGCTCACCGATCAGAGCCGCACGGGTGGCCGAGCCGCCCTTGAACGGAACACCAACTGCGTCCAACTCATTGCTGTCCAGAAAGCCCTGGCCCGCGACGTGATGGAAACCGCCATTGCCGGTATGCGCCCAACGCACCTCACCCGGGCGGGCCTTGATATCCGCGACCAGATCGTCCAGCGACTGATACGGGCTGCTGGCCGGAACCATCAGCGACGTGGTCAGCTTACCGATCTGCGCAACGATGCGGAATGAATCCAGCGGTGTCACATCGGTGTCGCGCAGCAGCGATGTCAGCAAGAATGAGCCCGCGGAGGTCAACATCACCGTGGTCCCATCCGCGCGCCCTCGCGCTGCTTCGGTCGCACCGGTCATGCCCGACGAGCCCGGCTTGTTCACCACGACAAACGGCACCGGGAACAGCCCGTCCCCCGCCGAGGCCACGGCGCGCGCATAGCTGTCGGTGCCGCCACCGGCCTTGTACGGCAAGATGACATTCACCGGGCGCCGCGGCTTCCATTCCGCAAACGCCGCCGTACCGGACAAGGCCAGCCCTGCCGAAGCTGCACCCGTGATTTTCAAAAATTCCCTGCGTTCCATAAGATCCTCCCACTAGAAACGTTCCCGAAGATAGGTTGGCAAGACTTGTATCAAAGCTGCTTCCGTAGAAAAATTATAATGATTCGAATAAACGTTTGAGAAATTGAAATCATGAACCTGAACAACAAAGCGCTGCACCTGTTTGTCGGTATTATTGAAGAAGGGTCACTTGCGCGTGCTTCTCAGAGAATGAACTTAAGCGCACCTGCAGCAAGCCGATTGATTCAGATACTGGAGTTGGAAGCGGGAGCTACTTTGTTCTACCGCGAACACAAACAACTTATCCCCACCAGTGAGGCGGAGCTGTTCTATCCTGAGGCCGTGCGAATTCTATCCGCTATCGACAACATCCCCGAGTTTTTCAACCGGCTTTCGTCTGAGCACACGGTGCCTTTGAGAATTTTGTGTCATCCCAGAGCCGTAAATGGGTTGGTTCTTCCGGCGATGACACTGGCAAGCAAAAGAGACCCAGGTTTGAGAATGCAGCTTGAGATCCATCCACGTCGCAACTTGGGGCGAACGATCGAGCTTGGCCTGTTTGATGTAGGCATTTCCACCCTTCCCTTACCGGTCAAAGAAATGCGTCCGACACTTTTGGCAAAGACGCAACTGCACGTTTTACTTCCCAAAAACCATGCAATGGCAGACAAGACGAACATCGAGACCAATGAACTGATTGGGGAAGACTACATCGCGATGGACAAACACACTGTCATACGTCGTATCGTAGACCGGACGCTTGCAGCGCAGAACCTAAACTTACCCGTCAAACACGAAGTGTCAGCGGGGGCCGCCGCATATCGATTGGTGCGGGAGGGGGGCGGCTTCACATTTGCCGATCCGCTGGCAGTCGAGCCCGAACTATTGCCTTCGGTGGCTCTGATCCCCTGGCATCCCATTTCGAACGTTGAATATGGCTATTTCGAGACCCAGTCGTCGAGAAAACACGCGGCACACGCAACATTTGTGGACTGTCTTAATGAGATATGCAGCCAACGACTAAGTGGATTTGCCTAATCGCTATCTTAGTGTCAGGACCCATTTGGTCCTGCAACAAAAGAGCGGTGATAAATCGCATGTATTGAGCAGGAATGCATTCGCGACTCGAACCAGCATTCATTTGAGCAACGCGTGAGCGACGCCCCACGTTGGGGCGCCGAAGTTTCTTACTTGAAGCTATAGATTGGGCTGGTCCAGGCGACATGGCCGTCTTCCAGAACAACTCGTGCAAAGATTGCACTGTCGCCCTTGGCCGGAATGGCCACTTCCTGGCTGAGGGCCATCTGTGTCACGGTCCGCACATCGGGCAGACGCTGCACCATCAAGACCTTATCCATACCACCGCAGGCAACTTCGACACCCTCGGCCCCAACATCGACCAATGCAACCTCAAGGTCACCCTGATTGGTTTTGATCGACAGTTTGGCATCGCCACCCGCATTTTCGATCCACAGATCCACGGACTGTGCGCCCCCTGTGGTCACACTGGTCCAGTCAATCCGGGTATCCGATACTTGCTTGGGCTGGTTGTCAGGGTTGTAGAAGTTGGTTGCCTTGATCCGCGAGATCGTACCTCCGGTCAAAGTGGCCGAGGCGTCCCACTTGACCAAACGTTGGCGACCACGGGTTTCCTGGCCTTTGCAGGTGATCTGATAGCGTGCACCCAGATCATCCTCGCCATAGGGGCGAACGCGTTGCAGCAGGTCCAGACCATCAAAGATCTCGATCTTGTCAATCGGGCTTTGCGCCGAGACTTCAAGGTTAAAGGTCGCCGTGTCCTGATTGGTCTGCACGATGTCTCCCATGATCGCGGTTGTCGATTTCTCAAACTCGTCATTTTTCAGAGACGGGTTGCGGGCGAATACGCGAGCCGGTTCGCCGTAGGTCATTTCGGCCGACATGAACAAGCGTGCACCTGTGGTGGCATAATGGTGACGGCGACGGAACTGCTCGAACAGGTCGTCACGTGTCAGTTCCGGCAACAGGTGGCAGGTCAGTCCGCCATAGGCACCGAACTTCGCGTCACCTGGATAAGATGCGCCGGGGCGTCCTTTGTGACCATCAGAACCGGCCACGATACCGATACGATAGCCCATTTTCATCGCGTCCTGAACGATCCAGTCGAAGGTTCCCCAGCTGGAGTGTACTTCGACCGAAGGCTCGACACTGGCGTCATGCGCATAAGTCACGTCCGCAAAACGCCCCCCAACGTGGGGCACAACCAGAACGTCTTCGCCTCTCAGGGCTTCAAACAATTCGGTCACGTCGTGGCAATCGCTTTCGGGGCGCGATTTGTCCTGAACAATAGCGCGCGAAGAGCGATAGATCGGGCGGCCTTCGTTGCGGTACCAGATGTTGTGATCGCCGCCCAGGCCGGTGTTGCCGGACCATTCGTAGCCGGGCAGCGCGAGGAATTTACCCTCTTCGTTGAACTCGGCGGTCAGGCTGTTGATTTCATCCCAGAAATCGTCCGAAATCTGGAAGTCGTTGCCCTGATGGCCGGTTATGTCCACGAACGAACGGTGCTTGGCGAAGAAGAAGTAGTCGCGCGCCGAGCCCGAACCGATGGTTTCACCCGACTGGCCGTGCATGTCGGACCAATAGTGCGCCACTTTCGATTTCGATGACACCCGCAGCGGGTTCGATTTGGCAACCACTTCGCCGTCAATCAGCGCTTCGATGGTATAGTCACCATCTTCCGACACGGTCAGATCATCCAGAATGACCGAAAAATCGCCGGTCTTGAAGCTGACGGTTTCCGGCAGACCATTGATAGGCTTGTTCGAACGCAGCGCAACTTCGCCGTCGTATTTGTCCGACGGGTTACCCCAGTTGTCTTCGGACTTGACGACAAAGCGGAACGGCTGATCGGCGCGACGCAGGGTCGGCAGGATTGCTTTCCACAGCTTTGGTGCACCCGGAACGATCTTGATGAATGGCTGCGCGTCGTCCTCAAGCGGGGTGTAGTCCACCGTCGCAAAGGCATCGACGGTGATCCGGAACTGATGCTCGGCTTCGATATGGGTCTGGGTACGAACGCCGGGGGATCCTTGGCGCTGATCGCCGATACGAAAGGTGATCTGATCGCCGGGTTTCAGGAACTGCTTGCACAGAACGGTGATGCACAGGCCCCAGGGACGCAGGTTGCGCTTGTAGCTGAACTCGGCCTCAAAAGGCGCACCTTTTGAGGTTTCGACGGTCAGGTAACCGGGCGCTTTTGGGTCGTCCATCTGCAGCGGGGTCATGTCCGAATGGGTGCGGAACGCCACTTTCAGGCCGCCCTGATCGTCGATGCCGAACTTACCGGCGGTGTAGGTCAGCGTGAAACTCTGCCAGGAACCCGCTTCAATCGGACCGGCGGGAGACAGTTCAGCGCTACCCATAAGATCGCGGCGGTAGTCATGATTTGGCATGGTTTTTCCTTTCATAGGGGAGCAGCCGCCAGCCACACGCGATTGGCAGTGCGTTGGTGCGTGGATGGCAGTAACTTTGGGCGATTTGAGACTATTGAAGATTTTGGTTCAGGTATCTTTGACGGACGTCTCTTTGGCCTAAACGCTATGTGATCCCCGGCTTGCGGCGACTGCCGCCAACCCGAACACCGTCAGAACCCCGCCAATAACCGTATTTGAGTTCAGAACACGTGTTGTCATCGGATCACCCCTAGCTTTTCAGAGCGCCGATGATCGACTGAACGTTGTCTTTCATCGCTTTCAAATTGGCCTCGGCCTCGGCACCAGGCAGGAAGACCGGTGTGTTGCCACGTTCGGCCATCGCATCGATGAAAGCCTGAGATTCGGTGATCTCTTTCATTGCCGCTTCGAGCCGCGCCACAACATCATCCGGCGTATCCTTGGGGGCAAAAAGCACAATGGGTGAGCTCACATCGACGGCCTCGAACCCTGCTTCGCTGAAGGTCGGCACATCCGTCATGAACGCATCCCGTTTGTCCGAGTTCAGCGCCAGCGGGCGCAGCTCATTTTCAAAGCCGGCGGCCTGCTGAATACCGATCATCGCGAAATCAACCTGCTCACCGATCAGAGCCGCACGGGTGGCCGAGCCGCCCTTGAACGGAACACCAACTGCGTCCAACTCATTGCTGTCCAGAAAGCCCTGGCCCGCGACGTGATGGAAACCGCCATTGCCGGTATGCGCCCAACGCACCTCACCCGGGCGGGCCTTGATATCCGCGACCAGATCGTCCAGCGACTGATACGGGCTGCTGGCCGGAACCATCAGCGACGTGGTCAGCTTACCGATCTGCGCAACGATGCGGAATGAATCCAGCGGTGTCACATCGGTGTCGCGCAGCAGCGATGTCAGCAAGAATGAGCCCGCGGAGGTCAACATCACCGTGGTCCCATCCGCGCGCCCTCGCGCTGCTTCGGTCGCACCGGTCATGCCCGACGAGCCCGGCTTGTTCACCACGACAAACGGCACCGGGAACAGCCCGTCCCCCGCCGAGGCCACGGCGCGCGCATAGCTGTCGGTGCCGCCACCGGCCTTGTACGGCAAGATGACATTCACCGGGCGCCGCGGCTTCCATTCCGCAAACGCCGCCGTACCGGACAAGGCCAGCCCTGCCGAAGCTGCACCCGTGATTTTCAAAAATTCCCTGCGTTCCATAAGATCCTCCCTTCGAGTTTTCGAAGGCCACCCGAAGGTAACTGCCTCGTCTATCCTCGCGAAGCTACTTGAGCGAAGTTTCAAAAAAAATTATAATCATTCTACAACTATTTCGAAAAAACTGAACAACATGAACCTGAAAAGCCTTAGAGTGTTTGTGCTGATCATGGAGCACGGAACGCTGGTGCGTGCGTCTGAAATCATGCACCTGAGCCCCCCAGCCGTCAGTCGACTGCTGCGATTGCTCGAAGACGAATTGCGCCAACCGCTGTTTGAGCGGGTCAAAAAAAGGCTGATCCCCACCCAAGCGGGCGAGCAATTGCTACCCGAGGCTTTGCGTATCTTGGCGGGTATCGACAGTCTGTCAGATTTTCTGGAACGATCCCGACAAGAGCAAACGCCTCCCTTGCGTTTGATTTCTCACCCGCGCATGGCCAGTGGCCTGATGCTACCAGCAATAAAACGCCTGTCCTGTGAATTTCCTGACGCTCGTGTAAGGCTGGAGGTTCAGCCCCGCCAAAGCTTTGGCAGTTATATCGCCCAAGACCAGTTTCATCTGGGGCTCGGCTCCCTGTCCGCGCATTGGGAAGATCTGGAAAGTCAGCAGCTCTGTGAGACCCGGTTGTGCGTTCTGCTGCCCAGAGATCACCCGCTCGCTCAGCGACCCAAGTTGAATTTACGCGACTTGCAGGATCTGGATTATATCGCTTTGACGGAAAACACTTTGCTGAGACAGTTGATCGAAGCAAATTTGGTTAGTTCCGACCTGCGCCTTTCTGTGCGTCACGAGGTTTCAGTTTCTGCCGCAGCCCACCAACTGGTGGCGGATGGTCTAGGCTATACGATAACAGAAGCCATTGCGGTTGGAGCCAACTTGCCAAATACCCTAAAGCTGGTTCCCTTGGAGCCGGCAAGTCATCTGAAGGTGGGTCTTTTTCTGTCCAAGAGTAAGCTGCAGCACCCTCTGGTCGATCCCTTTGTTAAGCATCTCAGGCAAATTGTGGGAGAGCTTTTAGAGCCGCACAGTTAGTCAGCTTTTTTGAAGAGGGGCTAAGAAAATTCGAATTTTCTGATCGAAGTGACCCCGCTAGTCTCTGCCAAAATTCAGCTGAACTGGAGACGACATGTCACTTACAACCGCTTTCCCGAATGTACCACTCGACCCGCGCCGCAGCCTGGAGAAGCCACGCAAGACGGGGCTGACAATGGTGACCGACTATCAGGTCACGCTTGGCGGCTTGCAGGGATTGCTGGAACTGGGCGGTGCCTATTTCGACATATTCAAGCTTGCGACAGGCACTTCGCGCTTGTTTCCGCGGGAACACCTTGTGGCCAAGCTGGCCTTGCTGCGAGAGCATCAAGTGCGCCCGTTTCTGGGGGGACAGATGCAGGAATACGTGTTACACACGATGGGCATTGAAGCGATGGAGGAGCATCTCAAGGAGGCCAAGGAAGTTGGCTTCGACATCGTTGAAATTTCGGACAATATCGTCGAACTTGGCGAAGGCACGCGGGACCGCTTGATTAAGATGGTGCAGGATGCAGGCCTCGCCGCAGTCGGTGAGATCGGCGATAAGCGCGACAACTCTGACCCGGCGGAAATGGCAAAAGAGGTGAATGAAGTTCTGGCCACGGGGGCCGAGTTTGCCATGATCGAAGGTCAGGAGCTGATGCTGAATGGCCAACCCAACAAACACCTGATCAAGATTTTGCAGGAAAACGTTGATGTCAGTCGTTGCATGTTTGAGCTGTCTACTCCGCGCGTAGGATCAACCACGCCTGAGATTTATGCCGGAAAGAAATTCCTGGTCAAAACCTTTGGGCCGGACGTTAATTTGGGCAATGTCACGGCAGATGTCGTGATTGAAACAGAAACTACTCGTCTGGGTCTGGGCTCCGCCGGGCCTTTGTCACTCATGTAAACACGATAACGGCCAGACGATTGATGCAACAACAAGTGGACCGGTGTCCTGTCAGGTTCGGCTTGTCCGGATCGCCTCAGGCTATTTGGCGCGACCGAAGTACCCCCAGATATTCAGTCACTGCCCTTCTAAAACCGTCAGATGGACGCTCCGAGCTCAAGTGGCTAATGCTGCAAAGCGCATGAATGTCTTCTACTGGAAAAAATGCATTTGGGTTTCCGCAGCTCTGGCGTATCAGCCACCGAAACTTCAGTCATTCAGAATTGCGGCTGTCGATGGCCGCGCTCCAAGGAAAGAAATGAAGGCCGTGCGAACGGCACTGATTGCAAATCGCTTGAGTCTTGGCCATCCTCTGCGGCATGGAGTTTCTGACCGTCGATCATAGCAGTTTCCTGATCGCAATGTCTTGCGTCGTGGCACTTGTCGCGGGGTTCACCGGTCTTTCGCTGACCCGCGATCTGTCGGAAAAGCCGATGTTTCAGAAAAAGGCGTCGATCGCGCTTGCGGCCATCGCCTTGGGCGGCGGCATCTGGGCGATGCATTTCGTGGCAATGCTGGGGCTGAAGTTGCCGATACTGTTCTACTACGATGCGGCGATCACGTTGGTGTCGGCTCTATCCGCGATCCTTCTTGTTGGCGCGGCCCTGATCCTGTTGCATTTCGCTGACCGCACACCATTCATCATTTCGCTTTCAGGCGGCCTTGTCGGGACCGGCATTCTGGTCATGCACTATATCGGTATGGCGGGGCTGGAGCTTTGCCGCGCGGTCTACACGACGTCCGGTGTGGTATTTTCTTCTGTCGTGGCTATCGGGCTTTGCATTCTTGCCTTCTGGATCGCCTATGGAAAACGCACGAACCGCAACATCGTTCTTGGGACGATTTGCTTTGCGATTGCAGTTTGCTCGGCACATTTTCTGGCGATTGCGGAAACCCGATTTGCGCAAGAGTCCACAGCCGTTGATTTTGGCCCTACCATGAGCAATGAAGCCCTGGCACTTGGTGTTATCTTCTTCAGCTTCGTGATCTTTGGTGCGTGCCTTTGGGTAAGCGTCACCTATCTGGTCACGCCCGGATCAGAAGAACAACATAAGCATGCGCAGCCTGAGCCGGATTTGACGCCGGATCCACAGATCCCTTGCGAGGCGGACGGAAACAAGGTCTTTGTCAGAGCCAGAGACGTTGTTTTCGTTCGTGCCGATGGACACTATACCCAGATCTATACCGAGACCGAACGGCTGTTTTGTGCCTGGCCGATCACCTTGGCCTCCAAACGCCTCTTGCCACTTGGGTTTGTGCAAACGCATCGCAGCTACTTGGTCAACCTTGCCCGTGTCTCACGATTTGAAAGAACCAAGGACAAGGGACGCTGCTTCTTTGATGGGGGCGATTTACCGCCCGCACCCGTGAGCCGTTCCAAACTGAAGGCCGTTCACGACGTGCTTGCGGCGCAGGGCGGCGCAATTGGTGCGTGACCACGCGCATTTCGTGAAAAAGACCTGTGTTTCATTGATTTTCTGGTGATGTCTCATGCTGGGGCATGCAGCCTCTCTCCGACACTGAACATTCGCTTTTAGGGAGGAGAGCTGATGATTCCAGCGGCATTCGAATATCACCGTCCGCAGGATATGGCTGGAGTACTAGCCGTGCTTGAGGAATATGGGGATGACGCCCGCGTCCTTGCGGGCGGCCACAGTCTGATCCCGATGATGAAACTTCGTATGGCCGAAGTCCCTCATTTGATAGACCTTCAAGATGTCGTCGGCATGTCGGACATCGAAATAGGCGCCGGTGCAATCCGCATCGGGGCAATGGTCACGCAAACGGACATTATCGACCACGTCGATCTGGCAGAGGTAGCCCCCATCCTGCGCGAGGCTGCATTGCAAATCGCTGATCCTCAGGTTCGCTACATGGGCACTGTCGGAGGCAATGTCGCCAACGGCGATCCCGGCAACGACATGCCGGGTTTGATGCAGTGTCTTGATGCGGTGTTCACGGTAGTGGGCCCGGAGGGAGAGCGTGATATCCGCGCGCGGGAGTTTTACGAGGCTGCGTACATGACCGCACGCGAGGATGAAGAGGTGCTGACAGCGGTCACCATCCCCGCGTCCAGTGGGGGCTACGCGTACGAGAAGCAGAAGCGCAAAATCGGTGACTACGCGACCGCCGCCGCCGCTGTGCAAATAGTCAAGGACGGTGGCAATTGCGTCAGCGCATCCATCGCAATGACGAACCTCAGCGATACGCCGGTTTTTTCCGAGGATGCAGGTGCCGCCCTGGTGGGAACATCTGTCGATGCAACCGCGCTCGACGCGGCAGTGGCAGCGATGCTGGGTGATATCGACCCGACCGAGGACAACCGCGGCCCTGTCGCATTCAAGAACCACGTGGCTGGCGTCATCTTGCGTCGCGCCATCGAGCGCGCCTGGTCGCGCGCGTAGGGGGAACACACCATGTCAAAGAAAATGCACATCAAGTTGAAGGTGAACGGCAAGGACGAAGAATTTCTGGCCGAGCCACGCGAACTGCTTATCTACACGCTACGCGAACGGTTGAACATCACCGGCCCGCACATTGGGTGTGAAACGTCCCATTGCGGGGCGTGCACTGTCACCATAAACGGCAAATCGGTGAAGTCGTGCACGATGTTTGTGGCACAGGCGGATGGCGCTGAGCTGACGACAATCGAAGGTCTCGGCGGGCCTGACGACCTGCATCCACTGCAAGAGGCGTTCAAAGAGCACCACGGATTGCAATGTGGCTACTGCACGCCAGGGATGATCACACGGGCAGCCAAACTTCTGGAAGAAATCCCCAACCCGACCGAAGAAGAAATTCGCTTTGGCATGGCCGGCAATATCTGCCGCTGTACGGGCTATCAGAACATTGTGAAATCCATTCAGGCCGCCTCAGTCGAAATGAATGCAGCCAAGGAGGCCGCAGAATGAAGGACGAAATTACCCGCGAAGAACGCGTCGACAATCTCAAGGGCATGGGCTGCTCGCGAAAGCGGGTCGAGGATGCGCGCTTTACCCAAGGCAAGGGCAACTATGTAGACGACATTAAACTGGACGGCATGCTGTTTGGCGATTTTGTTCGCTCGCCATACGCCCATGCGCGCATCAAGAGCATCAATACCGCTGCCGCGCTAGAAGTGCCCGGTGTCCTGGCCGTCCTGACCGCAGCTGATCTGGAACCGTTGGGTCTGCACTGGATGCCAACGCTTGCAGGCGACAAGCAGATGGTACTGGCCGATGGCAAGGTACTGTTTCAAGGGCAAGAGGTCGCTTTTGTCGTCGCCGAAGATCGCTACGCTGCAGCAGATGGAATTGAGGCCGTCGAGGTCGATTACGAAGAATTACCGGTTCTCGTGAACCCCTTCGAAGCGCTGCAATCCGATGTGACCCTACGCGAGGATTTGGTTGGAGAAGATGGTTCCATCCCTGATGGCGCACACGGACCGCGCAAGCACCCCAACCACATTTTCACCTGGGACGCGGGCGACAAGGCCGCGACGGCAGAGGTCATCGACAACGCCGAGGTCGTGGCGACCGAAAGCATGTACTACCACCGCACCCACCCGTGCCCGCTGGAAACTTGCGGCTGTGTGGCGTCGATGGACAAGGTCAACGGTAAGCTGACCCTGTGGGGCACGTTTCAGGCGCCGCACGCGATCCGGACAGTCGTGTCTTTGATCTCGGGAATCGAAGAGCACAACATCCGCGTGATCAGCCCCGATATTGGCGGCGGTTTTGGCAACAAGGTTGGTGCCTATCCGGGCTACGTCTGCTCGGTGGTGGCGTCAATTGTCACAGGCAAACCCGTGAAGTGGATCGAAGATCGGATGGACAATCTGATGACCACCGCCTTCGCGCGAGACTATCATATGACCGGCAAGATTTCTGCCACCAAGGATGGCAAGATCACAGGGCTGCATTGCCATGTAACAGCCGACCATGGCGGCTTTGATGCCTGCGCCGATCCAACCAAGTTTCCTGCAGGCTTCATGAACATCTGCACCGGTTCCTACGATATCCCGACTGCCTATCTAGAGGTCGATGGCGTCTACACGAACAAGGCCCCGGGTGGCGTAAGCTATCGCTGTTCGTTCCGGGTGACCGAGGCCGTCTACTTTATCGAGCGGATGATAGAGGTTCTGGCAATCGAGTTGAACATGGACGCAGCCGAACTGCGCCGGATCAACTTCATCAAGAAAGAGCAGTTCCCCTATACCGCTGCCCTTGGCTGGGAATACGACAGCGGCGACTATCACACCGCTTGGGACAAGGCGCTCAAGACCGTCGACTATGACGGGCTACGGGCTGAGCAGGCCAAACGGGTCGAGGACTTCAAGGCTGGCAAGACGCGCAAGCTGATGGGGATTGGCCTGAGCTTCTTTACGGAGATTGTCGGCGCCGGACCGGTCAAGAACTGCGATATCCTCGGGCTTGGAATGTTCGACAGCTGCGAAATTCGCATCCACCCGACGGGCTCTGCGATTGCCCGCCTGGGAACGATCAGCCAAGGGCAGGGTCACGCGACAACATTCGCGCAAATCCTGGCCTCAGAGATCGGGTTGCCTGCCGACAGCATCACCATTGAAGAAGGCGATACCGATACAGCGCCCTATGGCCTTGGCACATACGGGTCACGCTCTACCCCGGTGGCAGGCGCAGCTACGGCCATGGCCGGACGCAAGATTCGCGCCAAAGCGCAGATGATCGCGGCCTATCTGTTGGAGGTCCACGACAACGACGTGGAATTCGATGTCGACCGGTTTGTCGTGAAAGGTGCTCCTGAAAAGTTCAAGACGATGAAGGAAATCGCCTTTGCCGCCTACAACCAGGCCATTCCGGGGATCGAGCCGGGGCTTGAGGCTGTCAGCTACTACGACCCGCCGAATATGACCTATCCGTTTGGCGCCTATGTCTGTGTGATGGATATCGACGTCGACACGGGTGTGCCGGAAATCCGCCGTTTTTATGCGCTGGACGACTGCGGCACACGGATCAACCCGATGATCATCGAAGGCCAGGTGCATGGCGGGCTGACCGAAGCACTCGCCGTCGCTTTGGGGCAAGAGATTGCCTATGATGACATGGGCAACGTGAAGACGGGCACGCTGATGGACTTCTTCCTGCCGACGGCATGGGAAGTGCCGAACTACGAAACCGACTACACCGTCACACCCAGCCCGCACCATCCGATCGGCGCCAAGGGCGTGGGCGAAAGCCCGCATGTCGGCGGCGTGCCTTGTTTCTCGAACGCGGTTCAGGATGCGTTCCGTCCGTTCGGCAACCGGCACACCAACATGCCGCATGATCACTGGCGGATTTGGCGCACGGCCAATGCGCTTGGCCTGCACGATTGATCCCTTTGATAGGGCGGGAGACTCCCCGCCCTATGGAGACATGAATGACCTGGACTGAATTAAAGACTGCGCTGGCCAACGAAGGTTATGTGGCCTCGGACGATCTGGCTGTTGCGTTGCAACTGGCCTTGTCGCTGGGCCGTCCACTATTGTTGGAAGGGGCGGCCGGTGTCGGCAAGACCGAGATCGCCCGCACGCTGTCGTTGGTGATGGACACGCGCCTGATCCGGTTGCAATGCTACGAAGGACTGGATGCGGCGCAAGCCATTTACGAATGGAACTACCAACGGCAGCTTTTAACCATCCGGGCGGCATCCGAGGCTGGCGAAACCGGCAAGGCGGTTGAAAACCGCATCTTCTCAAGTGACTTTCTACTGGAACGCCCCTTGCTGGCGGCCATTACCCAAGACACGCCTCCGGTTCTTCTGATCGACGAAATTGACCGGGCGGATGAAGAGTTCGAAGCCTATCTGCTGGAAATCCTATCAGACTATCAGGTGTCGATCCCCGAGCTTGGCACGATCAAGGCGACAACCCGTCCGGTCGTGATACTGACGTCAAACGGCACCCGCGACCTGTCTGACGCACTGCGCCGCCGCTGCCTTTATACCTTCGTGGAATACCCGGACCGCGTGACCGAGCTGGCGATCCTCCGGGCCCGCTGCCCCGACGTCGAAACGCGACTAGGTGAGCAGATCGTGGGTTTTGTGCAAAAATTGCGCGAGGAAGAACTGGAGAAAACCCCAGGCGTTGCCGAAATGCTGGACTTCGCCGCTGCGGTGATGGGTCTCGGAATCGCCGATTTGACCGACAATCCGGCGGTCTTGCAATCGACGCTGACGACATTGTTGAAGACCCAAGGCGATCAGGCCCAGATCACGCCAGAAGTGGCGGGGCGCATTGCGGGCAAGGCCGCATGAGCCGGGTAACGAAATTTGCCGGCCGCGATCCCGGTCCCGCTGCTCGGGTCGCGGGCTTCATTGCCCATCTGCGCGATAACGGCTTGCGGCTTGGCGTGGCGGAAGCGGAGCTGGCCTTGACGGCCTTGGGCGAGGTGGACGCCATCCGCCCGTACGACAGCCGCCGCGCCCTGCGTGCCGTCTGCACAGGCTGCAAGGAAGAGTATGACCGTTTTGATGACCTGTTCGACAGCTACTGGATGGACATGGGACGTGTGCGGCAGAAGGTTGTTCCCACCCCGTCATCCTCGGTAAGTGATGACGTTCATTCCTCACGGGATGCCAAGGGCCAAGACGCTGGTGCATCCGGAACCTCTACTGCCCCGGATGACACAGGCGGGGCGGCAGACAGTGACGGCACCGGTAAATTGATCGCCACCGAAAAACGCAACCTCAACCGGCGTGACCTGCGCGACCTGGTCCGCCCAGAAGAAATCGCAGAGGCCGAAGAGGTCGCGCGTCGCCTCGGGGCTGCCTTGCGCGACACCCGATCCCGCCGCCGCATTGCCGCGCGCAAAGGCGACCGGTTGCATTTTCGCAAGATAATTCGCCACAGTCTCGCCTCGGGTGGCGAGCCGCTGCATCTGTGGCGCAAGAAGCGCCCGGACCGCACGCGCAAGATCGTCGCGCTTTGCGATGTTTCCGGCTCCATGTCCGTTTATGCACAGGTTTTTCTGGCGTTCCTCGCTGGCTTGATGCGTGCAGACACGGCCGCTGACGCCTATCTCTTTCACACTCGTCTTGTGCGGATCACCGAGGCCCTGCGTGACAAGGACGCAATGCGCGCGATTGGACGGATGTCATTGATGGCTGATGGGTTCGGCGGGGGGTCGAAGATCGGGCGGTCGCTGATGCGCTTCGCCGACACCTACGCCAAACGCTTTGTGGATGGGCGCAGCGTCGTGCTGATCTTGTCAGACGGGTACGACACCGAAGCCCCTGATATCATTGCTGCCGCCCTGGACAAACTGCGCAAACGCGGCTGCAAGGTGGTCTGGCTAAACCCTCTGAAAGGCTGGGCCGATTACGCACCGGTGGCCGAAGGGATGGCGGCGGCCTTGCCCTACTTGGACGCCTTCAAGGCAGCCAACACGCTAGGGGATCTGGCCCTGCTGGAACAAGAGTTGGCACGCCTATGACCCCCGCTGAAATCCTTTCGACAGATTTGGCCGAGGCAGCGCAGGAGTTGCGCGACAGGGACGAACCTTTTGCCTTTGCAACCATCGTGCGCACTGCGGGATCCACCGCAGCGAAGCCGGGGGCAAAGGCGCTGCTCAGCGCGGATGGGACGCTTCTGCAAGGCTGGCTTGGCGGCGGCTGTACCCGTGGCGCCGTCAAACGCGCCGCCTTGCAGGCTTTGCAGGATGGAACGCCGCAGCTTGTTTCCGTTGCACCAGAGGACCTGCTGGCCGAAAAGGGTGTAACCGCAGGCGATGAGGTGGACGGCACTCGATTTGCCGGCAACGGTTGTCCATCGCGCGGCACGATCGACATCTTCATTGAACCCTGCCTGCCGTCACCTCAACTCGTGGTCATGGGTGCATCGCCTGTGGCACAAGTTCTGAGCAACCTTGCGCCGCAGTTTCATTGGTCCGTGTCTTCGACCCCGCAACAAGGCAAACCCCATCATCGGTCATTCGTGGTGATCGCCACCCAAGGACAAGGTGACCTTGACGCATTGAAGGCGGCGCTGAACGCACAAGCGACGTATGTGGCCTTCGTCGGCAGCCGTAAGAAATACGCCTTTCTGGCGGAAAAGCTCGACGCCGCTGGGTTTGAAAAATCCGCCATTGACGGCGTGAAAGCCCCGGCAGGCCTGGATCTGGGGGCAGTGACGCCCGAAGAAATCGCGCTGTCGATACTGGCGCAATTGGTACAGGACCGGCGCGCCGCGATGAGGCAGACCGATGCGTGATGTGACAGCAATCATTCTGGCGGCGCATGCGGGGGCTGACAGCACGCGCATCTCCTTTCCGGCGGTGGATCAACGCCGCGGCAAGCCGATCCTGGTGCCCGCAACCTTGCGCGCCCGGCTCCTGGCGGATCCCCCCCCGGCTGCAAGAAATTCACCCGCACCCATCCCGAACATGTCCAGTTTCACCCATTGGCCTCTCCGGGCTTCCTCGCGGACTTGGACACACCCGGGATGTACGTTGCTCTCAAGGCGGGCATGCTGGAGGACATCACATGAAGGCACTTCGACACCTCGCAGCGCGTCTGCGCCGCAAGCTCGCACTTACACCCGAACAGGTCGACCAAATGGCCACCATCAAATTTCCCTGTTGCTAAAAGGACATCCCATGGAACTTGCAGACGAAATCGTCATAAACGCACCAAAAGAGCAGGTTTACGCAGCGCTTAACGACCCCGAAGTTCTCAAGCAATGCATTCCGGGCTGCGAAGAGTTGATCAAGCATTCGGACACTGAATTGGAGGCAAAAGTCGTACTCAAAGTCGGGCCCGTGAAGGCTAGATTCAGCGGAGACGTCCAACTCGACACCGCAGGCGCGCCGGATGCCTTTTCGCTGACCGGGCAGGGTAATGGCGGTGCCGCCGGGCACGCCAAGGGCGGAGCTGATGTCACGCTTATGGCAGACGGGCCCGACACGACGATCCTGCGTTACAACGCGAAGGCCGATATCGGCGGAAAGCTGGCCCAACTGGGCAGCCGACTGATCCAGAGCACTGCCGAGAAACTTGCGACCAAATTCTTCAAATCTTTCGCTGATGTGGTCAATGAAGAGGCACCCGCTTAGCAGATCCCATCTGCGCAGAGCAGACATTAGGCCAATCGGAGCAAGCGGCGGAAAAGCCCGCTCAGTGGCAATTGACACCACAAATTCGCTGGATTTTCCTACCAAACTTGTCAGATCTCCTGTTCGAGCCCAATGGAGACCTTGGTTGGTCCTGCGGCATACATGGAAATTGAGCGATCTCAAGGCCACACTCGACCCCACGGCTGAGCCCGACATTGAGACGGGGGTCACTGTGAACCCCGTCCGGCCTGAACCCGGTACGGGGTCCACGGTGAACGGGGTATGGGGGTCACGGTGGACCCCAAACCAACCTAAAACCATCCACAACCACCCTCGCGCAGGCGCGAGGCAGCGGAAGGGGTCGAAGATTTGAAATCTGAGAAAATCTTGGCGGCCTAATCCAGTGGATGATCGGTGCAGACCTGCTGGTCGCCTTTCTAACGGCTCTGTTGCACAAATCGGCTGAACGCCGAGGTTCCCCTTTCCCCGGACGGACTTATCTCACAGCTTCCGTGACGGGTATGCCGAGCGCGGTGTAGCCGTTCAGGACGGCGATGCGGACCTGGAGCTCGGCGACCTGTCGGTCGAAGTCCCGCGCCATGAGCCGCTGGCCCAGCAGTTTGACACAATGCATCTTCGTTTCGACGCGGCTTCGGCGGTGGTATCCGCTCCATCCACTGCCCGGCAGGGCATGGCAAAGCCATGTCCCGAGAGGGTCGCCACAGGGCACGGCCGAGGTATTTTGATGCGCGCAGGGCCTCGTTTCGGGCGACCGCGCCAGCGGTGACGGTCTTCCATGGCTTGGCGTTCTTGCGGGGCGGGATGACGGCGTGGGCGCTGCGGTTAGCGATGGCATCGTGGCATTTGCGTGTGTCGTAGGCCCCATCTGCCGTGACGCTGCCGATTTCCTGGTCCGCCGGGATCTGGCCAAGCAGGTCGGGTAAAACCGGTGCATCGCCAATGTGGCTCCCGGTGATCTCAACAGCCCGGATCTCCAGCGTTTCCTCGTCAATCCCGAGGTGGATCTTGCGCCAGACGCGACGTTTCGGGCCGCCATGCTTGCGGGCGTGCCATTCGCCTTCGCCCTCGATGCCGGTGCTGTCGATTAGCAGGTGCAACGGACCCTTGGAGCCGCGATAGGGGATATTGACGGCCAGCGTCTTCTGGCGGCGCGACAGCGTGCTGAAGTCGGGCACCGTCCAGTCGAGGCCAGCCAGTCGCAGCAGACTTTCGACGAACCCGGCTGTCTGCCGGAGCGCCATCCCGAACAGCACCTTCATCGAAAGGCACGTCTGTATAGCGGCGTCGCTGTAGCTTTGCTGGCGGCCACGCCTGCATGTCGGCGCGCCATCCCAGCTCATCTCAGGATCGAACCAGATCGTCAGCAAACCCCGGCGCTTGAGCGCTTCGTTATAGGCTGGCCAGTTCTTGGTCCTGTAGGTTGGGGGTGTAGGTCTGCTCATCCATCCCAGCTACCACGCTGGATTCACAAGATGAATCCCTCACGCAATTCGTGCAACAGAGCCTATCACTGGCATCATCAATCGCGAAATCCACAAGTCTGGCAGCTTCATCGACAAGCTGACCGATTATGCCCACGCCTACGCTCGCAATCAGAAATTCGATGGTGCACGCGGTGAAGTGATTTTGCGCGACCTGTGCTCTGCCCGCTACGGCGAAAGCATGAACCGAACCCGGACAGCCCTAATGGAACGCGAGGACATGATCCGTGAAGGTGCTCAAGATCAAGCGCTGCACCATGCTCACTCCATCGGAAAGATGATCCAGGACGGCCCGACCATGCCGTTCTATCAAGCCGCTGACAACGCTGGCGTAGCAATGGCGCGCCAACACGGCATCACAGAGACCGGCGCGAAGGAACTGATGGCGGAAGCCTTTGAGGAGGCTGAGGGGCGTTCGCTGCGTGATCACGGCAAAGAGCTGGAATCCACATACCACATCCCCATTCGCGACGCAGAACGTGCGGCCCGTCAGGCGACACGCAGTCAGGTGCAACGCTCCGGTCCGAGCCTGTAACTTCATAATTTCCTTGCCAGAATTGGAAATATATGCCTATAGTATTCCCTTTTTGTTCACGCATGCGGCGTGCGTGAATCAGCAAAGGAGACCGCGATAGAAAGAGAGCAGATATGAAAGACACAAGACCGCCAGACACCATCCCAAACCCATACACGACGCCATCGCAGCCTACCTTGCGTTTCGATGTGAACGATTGGTTACCCTATATCGAAGACGAAAACGCATCGTATGAACAGAAGATCGAGTTGATCGAAACCCTCTGGGCCATCGTGATCGGCTTTGTCGATCTTGGCTGGGACATCAAATCCGTCAACGAAAGCTGTGGAGAAGACGCTGATCTCTACACCCTGCTCACCTCGGGCATGGTAGACTTGGAAAATGCGCAAACAGATCAAACGGAGGGCCGCCATGAGTAATACAACTGCCAAAGCGGTCATTTACTGTCGTGTCTCTTCCAAAACGCAGGAACAGGATGGCCATGGGCTCGAATCCCAGGAGGTCCGCTGCCGTCAGTTTGCCTCCGCCAAGGGGCTCGAAGTGGCCGCTGTCTTTCCCGAGACCATGACCGGCGGTGGTGACTTCATGGCACGTCCCGGCATGGTGGCAATGCTGAGCTTCATCGATGCGCAACCCCATGAGCGCTTTGTGGTGATCTTCGATGATCTCAAACGCGCCAGCCGCGACACGCGTGCCTTCCTTGACTTGCGTGATGCCTTCCGTCTTCGCCGGGTTCAGGTCGAATGTCTAAACTTCAAGTTCGACGACACGCCAGAAGGCGAGTTCATTGAGACGATCATGGCCGCCCAAGGCGCGCTCGAGCGCAAGCAAAACGGGCGTCAGGTGGCGCAAAAGATGAAGGCAAGGATGCAGTCAGGCTATTGGATTCACAATGCGCCGGTTGGCTACAAATATCAGACCGTTAAAGGCCGGGGCAAGATGCTGTTCCCTGACGAGCCTTTGGCCGTCATCGTGCGCGATGCCTTCGAGGGCTATGCTATGGGCCGGTTTGAAACGCAGGCGGAAATCCAGCGCTTTTTTGAGACCTTCCCGGACTTTCCGCGCAACAAGAAGGGTGAAATAACCCGACAGCGAGTCAAAGACGTTCTCATCAATCCGCTTTACACTGGGTACATCTGCTCAGAAAACTACGGCATCGATTGGCTCAAAGGACATCACGATGCGCTGATCTCGGTTGAGACATTCGAGAAAGTGCAGGAGCGCCTGCGCGGCATCGCTAAGGCCCCTATGCGCAAGAACATCGGAAACGAGTTCGCTTTGCGTGGCTTTGTCTGCTGTGCCGATTGCGGTACGCCTCTGCGTTCGTCGTACAGCACTGGCCGCAGCAAGTCCTACGCCTACTATCTCTGCCAGACCAAAACCTGTGCCAGCTACGGCAAATCCATCGCGCGCAACAAGGTCGAAGGTGATGTTGGGGCGATGATCAAGACCCTGCAACCAACCAGACAACTCGTTGCGCTCGCCAAGGCCATGTTCCGCCACGCGTGGGACCAACGTCGCGCTCAGGCGGAAGAGGCCATCAAGTCAGGCAAGGACCAGCTCCGCGCGTTGGATAAGCATATCGATACCCTGCTGTCGCGCATCATGGAATCAACTAATGCCACAGTGATCGGCACCTATGAGACCAAGATCAGCGCTTTGGAAAAACAGAAAATCATCTTGGGCGAACAACTGGCAAATCAGTCTGAACCGAAAGGAACTTACGAGGAAAAACTAGAACCGGTCCTGACTTTCCTCGCAAACCCTTGGAAACTCTGGGAAACCGGTCAAACTGCCCTGCGCCGCACAGCACTCAAACTGGCCTTCGCAGACCGCATCCAATACGACCGTTTTGAGGGACCTAGAACCCCACAAATAGCCTTACCATTCAAAGCTTTAGAGAAGATTACAGACAGGGATGTCTGTTATGGTGCCCCCACACGGACTCGAACCGCGGACCTACTGATTACAAATCAGTTGCTCTACCAGCTGAGCTATAGGGGCACTCTGGCTGTTCCGGGCGATTAGCACCATTCCGGGATGGACTGCAAGGGTCAAAAATCAATCTTGAGACGCAAATTTGATGCGGGCGCCCGGCGGGGTTTCGATCGATCAACATCCAACTCTAACTGGAGCGACCTAACCCTTGGGAAATACACCCTGCAGACCAGCTCAGATTGCTTGCAATGGGTGGTTCAGCGCACATGATGGCGGCAAACACGCCAGTGTCCGCCCATCATTTTGGATACGCGCCAGATTGGATACGCGCCAGAAACTTCATTCCCTCGTAGATATGCGCTGCAATCGAGCGCACAGCGTTTTCAAAGGCGGCGAAACGGTCTGGTCAGATTTTCAAGAACGGCTGCAGCAATCTGGGAATCAACGCGTTGAACTTGAGCGATCCTTCGGTGGCGGCGAGACAAATGCAGGCCGGGCCGATCTCGGCAATCGGCGTGTGTTCGACACTGGCATCCGCCACCTCGACATCGCCCACACCAAAACGACCGCCTTCGTCCGAGAAGGCGCCTTGCAGGACCAAGGTCAATTCCAGGCCGTGATGCCCGTGGTCCGGCACTGCCTGGCCACCAGGGATGTACAAAAGCCGAACGCTGCCTGCCTTGTCCGCGTGCAGCAGCGACTGGCGCACGCCTGCCCCCATCTTCTGCCATTTTGGCGGCTGACCGGACAACGCCTCCATCACCGGGGCCGGGAACACACCAGAGGCCCGGCGGGGCGGGCGCATGTCACACGGGGCGTCCAGCGCCGCAAGTACGCCTGCACGCATGTTTTGCGACACGTCGACCGAGCGAGCCTCTTCCAGAACGGCGCCACCTGCGCATTCATGCGCAGTCAACCGTACCCTGCAATCGTCACACATCGACACATGGGTCGCGATAACCATGTCCATCGAATAATGCAGCGTGCCTGCCGCATATGCCTGCAACAGGTGATCCGGGATATGATGAGCGATGCTCGTCATGACCTGTTCAATCCTTTCAATTCGTGGCGCAATCGCGTCAACCCAAGGCGTATACGTGATTTGATGGTGCCCAAAGGCAAGCCCGTCTTTTCCTGTATGTCCTTATGGCTGAGCTCGCCCAGGTACGCGTGCTCGATCATCTGTCGCTGATCTGGCGACAGGGTTTGCAACGCATCCCTCAGTTTACCCAATTCCTGCTCAAGCCCGACGATCTGTGAGGCGTCCTCTTCGGTCTCCTCAGGTTGCCGGAGCTCTTCTGGTACGGGGCGTCGTTCCTTTCGGATCACATCAATCTGGCGATTTCTTGCAATTTGATAGATCCAGCTGGACACGGCTGCCCTGTGGGGGTCGAACAGATGCGCTTTGCGCCAAACCGACAGCATCGCGTCCTGTACGATGTCTTCGGCCTGTGCATCGGACATGCCCGACTTCATCAGATACCCCTTCAAACGAGGCGCAAAGTAGTCGAACAGCTGCAGATACGCAGATTTATCCTGGTGATCGCGCACCGCGATCATCCACTGCGTCTGAGGCGAATACTCTTTCGTCGGCTCTGAGGTCACGTGTCGAGCAGCCCTGTTTGAGCGCACAGCAGTCGCAATCGGCGCCTGCCCCGCCAGTTCTTCATCCGGTGCGTAGTCCAGTTCGAAGGTCATCATACATGGGTTACGCGACAAGAGAACAATTGGATCAGTTATTTATGATCCAATCGCAGCAACCGGGCGTAGTCAGTTCAAAACACTAGACAGGAACGCATATGTCATTCGATTTAGCACCGCAGCCAAGTAGAAAGATCGCAGTTATCGGTGGCGGAATTTCCGGGATGGCCACTGCCTACCTGCTGTCACGCACGCATCGCGTCACTCTTTACGAGGCTGAGCCGCGTTTTGGGGGGCATGCGCGCACGTTTACTGCCGGGATCCGCGGGGATCAGCCGGTCGACACCGGCTTCATAGTGTTCAACTACGCCAATTATCCGCATCTGACGCGGATGTTTCAGGATCTCAACGTGCCGGTCCAGAAAAGCAACATGAGCTTTGGCGTCAGCGTCGATGATGGGCGCGTGGAATACGCACTGCGTGGCCTGAATGCCCTTTTGGGTCAACGCAGCAACGCGCTCAAACCGTCATTTTATCGCATGATCAACGATATCTTCAGGTTCAACGCGCAGGCCGAGGACATGGCCAAAAATGACGACATCACCATTGGCGAGTTGGTCGACGATCTGAAGTTGGGAAAATGGTTTCAGGATTACTACCTGATGCCCTTTTGCGGCGCGATCTGGTCGTCGCCTGCGCAAGAGATCCGCAACTTTCCCGCCGAGACGCTGGTTCGGTTCTTTCGCAACCACGCGCTTATGAATTTCCGCGGACAACACCAATGGTGGACCGTCAAGGGTGGCAGCAAGGAATACGTGGACCGCCTGATCCATCATCTCAGCCTCAACGGGGTAATGTTGCGTTCGGGCACCCCTGTGCAGTCCGTTCACCGCGACGGCGTCAGCGCCACCGTGATGGTCGAGGGACGCGAACCCGAGCGCTTTGACCAAGTGGTCTTTGGCTGCCATCCCGATCAGGCGCTCAGGATGCTGAACCGCCCTACAAAGGCCGAGCAGTCGGCGCTGTCGGATGTTGGGTTCCAAGACAACCTGATGGTCTTGCACCGGGACACCACGCAGATGCCCAAGCGCAAGGCCTGTTGGTCCAGTTGGGTCTACAAGGCCGACACCACCGACACGAGTCGCGCCATTGGTGTGTCGTATTGGATGAACCGCTTGCAGAACATACCCGACAGCGATCCGCTTTTTGTCTCGCTCAATCCGGCCAAACCGGTGAACGAAGCCTTGATCTATGATCAGAACGTCTTTCGTCACCCGGTGTTCGACAGTGCAGCGCTCAAGGCGCAAAAACGCATCGCTGCGATGCAGGGGCAGAACAACACCTGGTTCACCGGCGCATGGCTGCGCAACGGGTTCCACGAGGACGGGTTCGCTAGCGCGGTGCGGGTTGCCCGTGCGCTTGAGGCGCAGTTCGTATGACTGCCTGGCCCGATCATATCGCGGGGTCCACGACCCATGCCCGGATGGGAGAGATCAGCAACGCTTTCCGCTATGGCGTCGACTTTGTGCTGATCGACCCTGAAGAGCGCGCAGGTCCCGCACTGTTTTCGCGCAACCGCTTCAACCTTTTTGCCGTACATGATCGCCATCACGGCGGCGAGCGGGGCAACGGTGTTGGCCTCAGCTGGGCGTTAGAGCAGTTGCGCGCTGCTGGTCTGGACCGTCCTGCCAAGATCACGCTTCTGACCCAACCCACCTGTCTGGGCTATCAGTTCAACCCGGTCAGTTTTTGGCTGGTCCACGAGGGCGATGACCTGGTGTGCGTGATCGCGGAAACCAACAACACCTTTGGCGATCGACACAGCTATTTGTGCCATCTGCCCGGCTTTGCGCCGATATCGCCCAAGGACACGATCACCGCAGTCAAGCTGATGCATGTGTCCCCGTTTCAGGATGTTTCGGGCACCTATCGGTTCAACTTTCTGGTGGATCAAGACCGCATCTCGATCCGCATCGAACACAAGAACGGCGACCAAGGCGTGATTGCCACCCTTTCGGGTCGCCGCGCGCCAATGACCAACACCTCGGTGTTGCGAGCGTTGATCCGGCGACCCTTAGGGACGCTCCGAACGATCTCGCTGATTTACTGGCAGGCCCTGAAACTGAAACTCAAAGGCGCGGTCTATCGTCCCCGCCCATCCCCCCCGAACGAGGAGACGAGCGCGTGTTCTATGTCAGCAAACGTGTGAAGAACGACTTTCTGGACGCTGTCAGCCAGATTAAGACAGGGCGCGTGACCATCCACACCCCTGAAGGAAGCGTGCATCATTTTGGCACCGACGGCGTGGAATCCGAGATGGTGATCCGTGATTGGTCGGTGATTTCGGCGCTGGCGGCGCGCGGGGATGTCGGCCTGGGCGAGGCCTATGTCGACGGCCTGTGGGAAACACCATCAATCGAAGATGTCGCCACGGTTGCCTTGGGCAATGCGGATCACTTCTCGGACTACGTGGAACCCAGTGTGCTCAACCGGCTCAAGTTCCGCGCCATCGACCGGCTGCTGCGCACAAACTCCAGACGCGGCTCGTCCCGCAACATCCGGGCGCATTACGATGTGGGCAACGAGTTCTATCAGCTTTGGCTCGATCGCTCGATGACCTATTCCTCGGCCCTGTTCACCGACGATGACACCGATCTGGAACGCGGCCAGCAGCGCAAGTACGACCGCGTATTGGATCGTCTCACACAAGGCGAGCGGACGCTGGAAATCGGCTGTGGCTGGGGTGGGTTTGCCGAACGCGCCGCTGAACGGGGGCGCCATGTCACCGGGCTGACCATCTCGCGTGCTCAAAAAGGCTATGCCGACGCCCGCCTTGACGGGCGCGCCGACATCGTCCTGCGCGACTATCGCGCCGAGAGCGGCAAATACGACAACATCGTCTCGATCGAGATGATCGAGGCCGTCGGGGAACGCTATTGGCCGCAGTATTTCGGCCAGATCAAATCCTGCCTGGCCGAGGATGGACGGGCCGTGGTGCAGGCCATCACCGTGCCCGACAGCAATTTTGACATCTACCGTCGTCGCTCGGACTACATCCGCCAATACACCTTCCCAGGCGGCATGCTGCTGTCGGACGCCGTGATCTCGCACCAGGCGCGCGAGGTCGGCCTGGAGGTGCGTGAGAGCTATTCTTTTGGTGCTGATTACGCCGCCACCTGCCGGATCTGGGCCGAACGGCTAAGCGATCAGATCGAGCGGATCAAGGCCATCGGCTATTCCGACCGCTTCATCCGCAGCTGGCGGTATTACCTGGAAATCTGTGCCGCATCCTTTGCGACCAAGGGCACGGACGTTGTGCAAGTGGAGTTATCTCATGCCTAAGATCCTACCCCTCGCGTTAGCGACCCTTATGGCCCTGCCCGCGCTACCCGCCTGGGCGGAAAAGGGCATGAATGTCATCTCTTCGGCGGTGCCACAGGCCGCCGCACGCGGCGAAGTCACGATGCGGTGGTATGGGTTCCCACTTTATGACGCGACACTTTTCACCCCGGCGGGTGCCCAGTTCGATTGGCAAAACCCGGTTGCGTTGCGCCTGATTTATGCCCGCACCATCAAACAGGACGCGTTTCTGACCGCCACCATGGCCGAGTTGGAGCGCATCGAAGGCAAACGCGCCGATCACCCTCAGATCGCGCGCAAGCTTGAACCCTGCTATCGCAACGCATCGGCCGGGGACCATTTCATCGCGCAATCCATATCTGCCAACCAAGTGACGCTCTGGTTCAACGGCATCAAAACCTGCGATTTGCGCCACACGCAGATCCGCGAGCGGTTCCTGGGAATTTGGCTGTCAGATCAAAGCCGCTCGGCGCGACTGTCCAAAAGACTCCGAGGGGAATAATGCAACGCGCACAGGTCTCACTGTTCTCCATGGCGCTGGCCGCTGCGGGGCTGCCTCTCTACATCCACCTGCCGCGGTTCGCCTCAAGCGAATTGGGGCTGAGCCTGGCAACGATCGGCCTCTTGCTGATTGGCATTCGGGTGTTGGATTTTGTCCAAGATCCCGCTCTTGGCTGGGTGGTGGATCGTTGGCCGTCGCTGCGCAAACGCTTTGCCACGCTGGCCCTGTCGGGGATGGCTGTGGGGTTTCTGTGCCTGTTCACCCTGACAGCACCGATCCCGATCATGCCCTGGCTGGTGACCTCACTTGTGTTGCTCTTCACCGCGTATAGCCTGGGCTCGATCCTGTTTTACGGACAGACAGTTGCCTTGGCAGGCGGGGACAGTCGCGCAAAGCTTTATGAGCTTGCGGGCTACCGCGAGGGCGGTGCGATCCTGGGCATCATTCTGGCCACAACCGCACCAACGGTGCTTCTGGCTTTTGGTCAGAGCTATGCTGCCTTTGGTGTGCTGCTGTGTCTGTTCCTAGGCATCGTCGCGCTGACCACACGCGGGTTGTGGAGCTCTGCAAATGAACCGGCTGCCAGTTTTGGCTTTGCCGATCTGAAACAGCCTGGCATCCGGCAGTTGCTGGCCCTGGCACTGATCAACAGCCTGCCGGTCGCCATCACATCGACCCTGTTTCTGTTCTTTGTCGAAGACCGCTTGCAGCTGACCGATCTTGCCGGTCCATTTCTACTGTTGTTCTTCGTGGCCTCGGGCCTCTCGGTTCCGATCTGGACCCGGCTTGTGCGCAGACACAGTGCACGCCGCATTCTGATCCCGGCCATGTCTTTGGCCATCCTCAGTTTTGTGGGGGCCGCCCTGTTGCCCGCAGGCGCCGCCCTGCCCTTTGCCCTGATCTGCATCGCATCGGGAGCGGCCTTGGGAGCGGATATGGTCATCCTGCCGATCCTGTTTGCGTCGACCTTGCAACGCGCCGACCTCAAGGCTGGGCAAGCCTTTGGCATCTGGTCCTTCACGCTCAAAATGTCGCTGGCCCTGGCCGCGGCCCTGGTACTGCCCTACCTGTCGTGGACCGGGTTCGAGGCCGGGCAGACAAATACCCCCTCGGCCCTGAGCGCCCTGAACTTTGCCTATGCTGTATTGCCCTGCCTGATCAAGGCCGTCGCAATCTGGTTTCTGTTTCACCTTCCGCCGCAGGTCATGGACCAATGAAAACCGCTCTGATCATTCTGCTTGGACTGCTTGCCCTGATCCTGTGGCGCCCCGGCTTCTCGTTCCGGGCGCAAAAGCCTGAGGATTATTCCGACACCGGGCCCAGTTTTGACCTGCGCCAGCACCTGTCGGGCGAACTGGAATCCGAGGGTGTGATCTTTGGCCCGAACGGGCGGGCTACTTCGCGCTTTGTGGCAGATTTCACAGGAGTCTGGGACGGCAACAGCGGAGAGTTGGGCGAGATGTTCCACTATGACAACGGCACCATCCAGAACCGCAAATGGTTTTTGACCATGGGCGAAAATGGCTCCTTTACCGCAACCGCTGACGACATCGTGGGCGTGGGTCAGGGCCAGATGAACGGCGCGACCGTGCGCCTGACCTATTCCATCCGCCTGACCGAAGCCGCCGGCGGGCATGTTCTGGATGTCGTCGACTGGATGTACCTGATGGACAACGGCACGATCATGAACCGCTCGGAAATGCGCAAATTCGGCGTCAAGGTAGCCGAGCTGATTGCCACCATTCGCCCTAAAGGGAACTGACATGTTCGAAAACAAGAGCTATTGGATTGTCGGTGCCAGCGAGGGGCTGGGCGAGGCGATCGCCAAGGACCTGCACCGGGCCGGGGCGCGCCTGATCCTGTCGGCGCGCAATGCGGACCGCCTGGCCGCGGTCGCCCAAGCCTCAGGTGGGGCACAGATCGTGCCGATGGACGTCACTGACACGGATGCCGTTGCCCAGGCCATGACCCAGATCGGTGATCTGGATGGCGTGATCTACTGTGTCGGCCAATATGACCCGATCCCCGCCACTGACTGGCAGTCCAAAGCTGTCGAGGCCATGTGCGAGGCAAACTTCATGGGTGCGGTTCGGGTATTGGGCCATGTCGTTCCGCGCTTTGTTGCAAAAGGAGCAGGTCATGTGGTGTTGATCGGGTCGCTGGCCGGACACCGGGGGCTGCCCGGGTCCATTGGCTATGGCGCCAGCAAAGCCGCATTGATGCACCTGGGCGAGTCGTTGCAAGCCGATCTGCGTGACAGTCCCTTGCTGGTCCAGGTGGTCAATCCGGGCTTTATCAAAACGCGCCTGACCGCCAAGAACGGGTTTCGCATGCCCATGATCCAGACCCCCGAGGAGGCGGCGTCCAACGTGATGAACGCGATGCGGTCAAACCGGCTGGAAGTCAACTTCCCCGCGCCATTCTCGTGGCTGTTCACCATCGGGAAACGCCTGCCCAAGTCCCTGTTCTGGCGTTTGCTTGGAAAGCCCGAACACACGCCGACCGCCCCCGGGACAAAGGGGCAAGGCAGCGGAACGCTTGATCCAAATACCTAAGCCGGGATCATCAGCCGGATTCCCCAGGCCAAGGCCAGAACGCACAAGACAGACGCGCCCCAGATGGCCACGAACCAGGCCAGGCGTTTCCAAGTCTGGCGCGCCATCAATGATAACCCGCGTCGGGGTCGATCTTGCCGCGAAACACCCAATAGGCGTAAGCCGTATAAGCCAGGATCATCGGCACCAGAATGACCGTCCCAACAAGCGCGAAGGCCAGGCTTTCATCTGGCGCGGCGGCCTGATGGATGGTGACCGAGGGCGGCACCATGTCGGGGTAAAAGCTGATCCCGATGCCAATGAAACTGATCACGAACACGGATTGGCTGGCAAGAAACGGCATCACGTCCCGCCCCGATGTCAGCCCGCGATACAGCATGTATCCGGCAAACGCCAAAAGCACCGGCACGACACCGGAATACAGGATCGCCGGGAAGGTGAACCAGCGCTGGAAATAGGCTGGATCCTGGAACGGGGTCCACAAGCTCACCAGGCCGATCAGGGCAAAGGTGGCGACACCCAATGGCAAGGCCCGCGCGCGCATGGCCGCTTGCAAATCGCCTTCGGTTTTCATCACCAACCAGGTCGCCCCCAAAAGGGCGTACCCCACGACAAGAGCAAAACCGGTGAGGATCGAAAACGGCGACAGCCAATCCCACCAGCCGCCCGCATAGGCGCGGTCCACGACCTCGATCCCCTGCACCAGCCCGCCAAGGGCCACGCCCTGACAAAAGGCCGCGACGGTCGATCCGCCGATAAAGGCCGCGTCCCAAACGCCGCGCCAACGCTCGGTCCGCCAGCGGTATTCAAACGCCACGCCGCGAAACACCAGTGCCAGCAGCATGACGATGATCGGCATGTAAAGCGCGGGCATGACGATGGCATAGGCCACGGGGAAGACGGCAAAAAGCCCGCCACCTCCCATCACCAACCAGGTCTCGTTCCCGTCCCAGACCGGCGCGACCGAGTTCATCATCACGTCGCGGTCTTTCTTGGCTTTGGCAAAGGGAAACAGGATGCCGATGCCCAGGTCGAACCCGTCCAGCACCACATAGGTGAGCACGGCAAAGGCGATGATACCCGCCCAGATTGTTGGAAGATCCAGCATATCCATCCTCCTTATGAGCCAGTCTTTGAGGCGTCATATTGCGCGGGCGGGACAATCCCAGCCGTGCGCAAGGGCCCGGCGCGAGTTGGATCATCACTGCCCTCTCCGGGTGCTTTATGCATCAAACGCAGGATGTAGTAGGTGCCCGCACCAAAGACGAAGAAATAGACCATGATGAACATCAGCAGCGACGTTGCCACCGCAGGTGCCTCGACCGGGGACAGCGAATCTGAGGTGCGAAGTAGCCCGTAAACCGTATAGGGCTGCCGTCCAACCTCGGTCGTGACCCAGCCTGCCAAGACTGCAATAAATCCGGTTGGTCCCATCAAAACAGCCGCGCGGTGCAGCCAGGTTGAGGTGTAAAGTCGCCCTCGCATCCGCTGCAGCAGGCTCCAGAGCCCTAACCCCAACATGGCAAAGCCAATGCCAACCATGACCCGGAACGACCAGAACACGATGGCAACGGGCGGTTCCTCGTCATCGGGCACCGTATCCAAACCATCCAGCGGCGCGTTGAGGTCATGTTTCAGGATCAGCGACGAGAGCTTGGGGATCTCGATTGCGTAATCGACGCGCTTTTCCTTTTGGTTCGGGAACCCAAACAGGATCAGCGGCGCCCCGTCAGGGTGGCTTTCGAAATGCCCCTCCATCGCCATGACCTTCACCGGCTGGTGCTCCAGCGTGTTGAGCCCGTGGGAATCCCCGGCGAAAATCTGGATCGGGGTCACGATGGCGGCCATCCACATCGCCATGGAAAACATCTTGCGCGTGCCATCTGTCGCCCGCCCGCGCAGCAACTGCCAGGCCGCAACGCCAGCCACCACAAAGGCGGTCGTAAGATAAGCGGCCAGCACCATATGGGCCAGGCGATGCGTGAACGACGGGTTGAACACGATGGCCCACCAATCCACCGGGATGAACTGTCCCAAATCGTTGATGTCATACCCCGCAGGCGTCTGCATCCAACTGTTGACGCTCAGGATCCAGGTGGCCGAGGTCAGCGTGCCAATCGCGACCAGGGCTGTGGCCATCATATGCAGCCCCTCGCCCACCTTGTCGCGGCCAAAGAGCATGATGCCCAGAAACCCCGCCTCAAGGAAAAAGGCGGTCAGCACCTCATAAGCCATGAGAGGGCCAATGACCGGCCCGGCCTTTTCCGAAAACACCGCCCAGTTGGTGCCAAACTGGTACGACATGACGATGCCCGACACGACGCCCATGCCAAAAGCCACGGCAAAGATCTTTTTCCAGTAGTTGAAAAGCGTCAGAAAAACCTGATCACGCGTGCGCAGCCATTGCGCGTTGAGCACCGCCAGATAGCTTGCCAATCCGATCGAAAACGCAGGAAAGATGATGTGAAAGGACACGGTAAACGCAAACTGCATCCGCGCCAGCGTCTCGGCTGAGAACCCTTCGAACATTCAGACCCCCTATCTGGGATAAAACACCGGGATGAACATGTGGTCTTGGGTCAGACAAGTTTGAGCCTATGGGATTAACAGCCGTTTTCAATGGTTCCGGGTGACGCAGGCCCCCAAGGTGCGCAACAAAAAAGACCCAAGGCTGACCTTGGGTCTTTCATTTCAGTTGGCGCAGGACGTGCGGCCTTGCTATTCAGCCGCCTGCTGCTCCGTGCCTTGCGGGATGACCTCGTACCCCGGCTCTTCGGGCTCATCATCCAGCATTTCCGGCGGGAAGCCGGGAGCAAGAATGTCCAGGCCGGTGGCCTCTTCCAGACGTTTGATGATGTTGGGCGACAGCTCACGCTCGCCATAGCGCGCGATGCCGTCATCAAAGATGTCCACCAGCATAGGTGCGATCTCCAACGGTACATTGTTGCGTTTGGCCACCTCGTGGAACAGACCCGCGTCTTTTTTCACAAGGTCCATGGTGAAAGAGATATCGCGCGAACCGTTCAGGATCACCTGGCTTTCGGTCTCATGCACAAAAGACGTGCCTGAGCTGATCTTCATCGCCTCATAAGTGGTGTTCAGGTCCATGCCCGCCGCCTTGGCTGTCACCAGCGCCTCGCAGCAGGTGACCAGGTTCGCAGTAGCCAGATAGTTGGTGACAACTTTCAGGATCGAAGCCGAGCCCAGATCACCCGTGTGCAGGACACGGCGGCCCATGGTGGTCAGGAACGGCAAGATGCGTTCGAACGTCTCGCGATCACAGCCCGCAAAGATCGAGATGTTGCCGGTGTCGGCCCGGTGGCACCCGCCGGACACCGGGCAATCCACAGCCGCCCCGCCCCGTTCGATCACCATGGCTCCCAAACGTTTGACTTCTGCTTCATCCGTCGTGGACATCTCCATCCAGATTTTGCCTTCGGTGACCTCGGGCAGCATTTCCTGCATCACCGCGTCCGATGCTGCGGGCGACGGCAGACAGGTGATCACTGCGTCGCAATCGCGCATCAGCTGCGCCGGGCTTTCGCCCCGGCTGGCCCCACGCGCAACAAAGTCATCAACCAACGCCGCGCTCAGATCGTGCACCGTCAGATCGATGCCATTGCGCAGAAGCGAGCCCGAGAGCTTGCCGCCCACGTTGCCCAGACCGATGAAGCCAACTTTCATGATGTATCCTCCCAAACGGGCAGCATGCCCGTGTATACGATTCTGGAGCAGAGTATTCCGCGTGACATGTGCCAAGAGAAATGAATAATAATGCAGTAAATGTCTAAATTTTTTTGGTGATAAATGGACCGACTTCCCAACCCGATCTGGCTGCGCACGTTCGAGGCCGCCGCCCGGCATCTGAACTTTACCGAAACCGGACGCGAACTGGGGCTGACGCAGACTGCGGTGTCCCTGCACATCCGCTCACTTGAGGGAAATCTGGGCGCAAAACTCTTCACCCGCGCCGCGCGCCGGTTGGAGCTGACCGAGTTGGGGCAGTCTTATGCGCTGACCGTGCGCCGCGCACTGTCGGACATCTCGCTCAGCACCAATGCGCTGTTTGGCGGCGACAGTCGCCAGACCCTGACCATTCGCGCGGCCATTTCCACGGCAACCTATTGGATCGCGGCAGAGCTGCCCGCGTTCAACACGCTCTATCCCGACATCCCCGTGCGCCTTGTTTCCAATATCTGGGCCGACAGCACCAAGGTTGATGATGTCGATGTGGAAATCCGCCTGGGCTATGGCGATTGGCCCGGTCTGCGGGCCGAAAAACTGTGTGATGAAACCATCGTTCCGGTCTGTCGTGCAGATGCCCCGAAACCAAGCGTTGATGCGCTGCAATCCGGGCCATTGATCCATATCCTTGGCTACGAAGACAACTGGGCCCGGTATTTCGAGGCGCACGGCCTGCCCCCGGCTCAAAAAACGCCCCGCCATTCGGTGGATACAACGGTCGCTGCCCTGCAATTGGTCATGGGCGGTGCAGGCTATGCCACGATCCTCAGCCGGTTCGCCCGGAACGCCATCGACCAGGGCGCGCCATTGCAAATCGCGGGGCCTGCGATTCCCTTTGCGCAGTCGCACTATCTGATTCATGCAGAAGAACCGGCGACACAGTCCGCCTCAGCCCAGCTGTTCATCGCCTGGCTGCGGGATCGGCTCGATGGTAATGCCGCTGGCTGACTGCATCCGGTCGCTTTTCTCTGCCCCGCTGCTCTGGCACCTGTCCCAAGCTTGACAAGGCCTGCCCGCATGCCCCATGTCGCTTGCGTTGGTGTCTGTGCAAACAGATGAAAAGGGAATGTGTCATTCGGCGTCCAGCCGATTAAACACAGCCGCCCCCGCGACCGTGACCGGAGAGGGTGCCCAAGCCACTGGCCAATCAGGCCGGGAAGGCGGGTCGCCCGACAGAGACGCCTCTCTGACATCCGCAAGCCGGGAGACCTGCCAACACCTGAAAGACCAAACCGGACGGGGTGTTCCGGTGACGGGCTGATGGCCCGCGCATACCCCGTCCCCCGAAACCCAAGGGGGGATGAGAGAGATGAGTGATTTTGCACCAGTCGAGCTGCTGGTCTGCACTACGTGCCGCCGTGGTCTGCCCATCGAGGACGACAACCAACGACCCGGCACGCTTTTGCACAAGGCACTGGAAGAGGCAGAGCTGCCTGAAGGTGTCCAATTGAAAGCCGTCGAATGCCTGTCCAACTGCGATCAGGGTTGCTCGGTCGTGCTGCGCGGCGGGCCGTCGCGCTGGACCTTTGTCTATGAAAACCTGAACGAGGCCGACGACGTCGATGTCATCGTCGAAGGCGCCACCAAATACCACGCCACCGCCGACGGGATTGTGCCCTGGCGCGAGCGTCCCGTCCATTTCCGCAAAAACTGCGCCGCGCGCATCCCCCCGATCGGAGCCTGACCCATGTCGACCCTCGAAAAACTTCCCGTCACTGTCATCACCGGCTTCCTTGGTTCGGGCAAAACAACGCTTGTGCGTCACCTGATGCAGAACCCGCAAGGCAAGCGCCTGGCCGTGATCGTCAACGAGTTTGGCGATGTTGGCGTCGATGGCGAAATCCTGAAATCCTGCGCGATCCCGGATTGCCCTGCCGAGAACATCATGGAACTGGCCAACGGTTGCATCTGCTGCACCGTGGCCGATGACTTCATCCCGACCATCGAAGCTCTGATGGCGCTAGAGCCGCGCCCCGAGCACATCCTGATCGAAACATCCGGTCTGGCGCTACCCAAGCCGCTGCTGAAAGCCTTCGACTGGCCCGATATCCGCTCGAAAATCACCGTCGACGGTGTGATCGCTCTGGCCGATGCCGAAGCCGTCGCCGCAGGCCGTTTCGCCCCCAACGTCGAGGCGGTGGACGCGCAGCGCCTGGCCGATGACAGCCTTGATCACGAGACGCCCCTGTCCGAAGTCTTCGAAGACCAGATTTCCTGCGCGGATATCATCCTGCTGACCAAACCGGATCTGGCAGGCCCCGATGGCATCGCCAAAGCCAAAGAGATCATCGCAGCCGAAGCCCCCCGCCCGCTGCCCGTGGTCGAGGTGGCCGAGGGCGTCGTAGATGTGCGTGTTGTTCTGGGTCTGGAAGCTGCGGCCGAAGACGACATGGAAGCGCGCCCCAGCCATCACGACGGCCACCACGACCACGAGCATGATGACTTTGAAAGCATCGTGGTTGAGCTGCCCGAGCTGACCGACCCACAAGAACTGGTTGATCGGATCGAACGTCTGGCCAACGAGCTGAACATTCTGCGCGTCAAAGGCTATGCCGCCGTTGCAGGCAAACCGATGCGCCTGCTGGTGCAGGCCGTTGGCGCGCGCGTGCGTCATCAGTTCGACCGCCCCTGGAAGGCGGAAGAAAACCGTCTGGGCCGGGTCGTTGTCATTGCCGAGCATGACGACATCCAAGAGGCGCGCATCCGCGACATCCTCGCCGGTCAGTTTGAGCCGGCAGAATAAGGACCAAGACCGCCAATGCATGTCGTCTTTCGCGAAAGCCACGGTCTGGATGAGGCCGATACACCGATGGATCTGGGGCAGACGCCCGGTGATCTGGTCGTGCTGTCGTTCTCGGACAGTGATCTGGGGGCTTTTGCGGCAGGCTGGCATCGTGGCGGCGGTCCCGAGGGGCGCATGCCCTCGCTGCGGCTGGCAAACCTGGCCGCACTGAAACACCCCCTGTCCGTCGACACCTATGTCGAACAGACGCTCGAAGGGGCCAAGGGCATCCTGATCCGTCTGATCGGCGGGGTGCCTTACTGGGCTTACGGTCTGCAACAGGTGCTGGCGTTGGCCCAAGCCAAGGGGCTGGCACTGGCTGTGCTTCCCGCTGACGGGCGCGAGGACACGCGGCTGGATGAGTATTCTACCCTGCCCGTCTCGACCCTGCGCCGCCTGGCGCATCTGTGCGATACCGGTGGTGAAGTGGCAGCGCAGGCAGCCCTGGCGCAAATGGCGCTGGCAACCGGGCTTTATGCCGGTCCGGTCATGGGGTCCAAATCCCTGCCCGAATTTGGCGCGTGGTGCCCGGATCGCGGTGTCATCGACCCGGCGTCCGCGTTTGGCAGCGACAAGCCCCGCGTGTTGGTCACATTCTATCGCGCCTATCTCACATCTGCAGACACCGCCCCGGTGAAGGCCATGATCGAGGCCCTGCGCGCCCGCGGCTACGACGCATTGGGGCTCTTTGCCCCCTCCCTCAAGGCGCCAAAGGCCGCCGCGTGGTTGCGTGAACAGATGCAATCCCTGTCACCAGACGCGATCATCAACGCCACCTCCTTCTCGGGTCGCGGTGCCTCTGGCACATCTCCGCTGGATGCCGCAGATGCGCCTGTGTTCCAGGTTGCCCTGTCAACCTCGCGCCGCAAAGCCTGGGCCGAGGCCGAGCGCGGGCTCTCACCAGCAGATCTTGCCATGCATGTGGTGCTGCCCGAGGTGGATGGGCGCATCAACACCAGCGTCGTGTCCTTCAAGGAACCGGGCCGGAAAGATCCGGATCTGGAGTATTCCCGCTTTACCCACCGCCCCGATGCAGACCGGATCGAAGCAGTCATTGACCGCGTCAGCGGCTGGTTGAACCTGAGCACCAAACCCAAGGCAGAGCAGGTTCCTGTCATGGTGCTTTCGACCTATCCCGGCAAAGACTGGCAGATGGCTCATGCTGTCGGTCTGGACGCTCTGGCGTCGGCCGAAGCCATGCTGTCCGACTTGCAATCACAAGGCTACAAAACCGCCCCCGAGGCATCCATCTCTGAAGAATTGCAAAATGCGGCGATTTCGTGGCCGGTCGAAGACTACCGCCAAGCCCTTGCCACAGTCTCGCCCGAGCTACGCCAAAATTTGCAAGATGCTTGGGGCAATCCCGAAGATGATGCGGCGTTTTCGCAAGGATCTTTCCACTTCACAGCCCTCAAACGCGGCAAGGCCATCATCGCCTTGCAACCGGAACGCGGCACGCCCGAGGTACGCGACGATGACTACCACGATCTGGGCCGCACCCCGCGTCATTCCTATGTCGCCTTCTACCTCTGGCTGCGCCATGTGCTGAACGCCGACGCCCTCATCCACATCGGCGCGCACGGCACGTTGGAATGGCTGCCTGGCAAATCCGTGGCCTTGTCACACGACTGCTGGCCCGAGGCGCTGGTGGGTAACCTTCCGGTCATCTATCCTTTCATCGTCAACGACCCGGGCGAGGCTGCGCAGGCCAAGCGCCGCATCGGCGCCGTCACCCTTGGCCACATCCCGCCGGCGATGCGCGAAAGCGGCACACCGGACCGGATGGTGCGCCTCGAAGCCTTGCTGGACGAGTTTTCCAACGCCGACGGGCTAGACCCCAAACGACGCGACCGGCTGCAATCGGACATCCGGGACGAGGCGCAGGCCATTGGCCTGGAAAACGATCTGGGCCTAGATCGCGCCACCAGCACCGCCGAGGCGATCACCCGCATCGACCGCTTTGTCTGTGACATCAAGGAAAGCCAATTCGGCGACGGGCTGCACATCTATGGCCGCATTCCGCAAGTGCAGGGCAATTTCGACCCCACCGCATCGGCCCATGCAGAACGACAGGGCCTGCTGGACGCGCTTGCGGGCAAACGGATCGAATCCGGTCCCTCGGGCTCGCCCTATCGCGGGCGCACCGACGTGCTGCCCACAGGCCGCAACCTCTATACCACCGACCCGCGTTCGGTTCCCACCCGCGCGGCTTACGCGCAGGGCGTCAATTTGGCCGAGGAACTGGTGCGGCGGCATCTGCAGGAAGAAGGCGATTACCCCCGCGGCCTGATCGTCGATCTCTGGGGGTCGGCCACCATGCGCACAGCGGGTGAAGAATTCGCCATGGCGCTGCACCTGCTCGGCGTGAAGCCGGTCTGGGATGCGGGCAGCGAGCGCGTGTCGGGGATCGAGGTTTTACCGATCACCGATCTCGACCGGCCCCGCCTGGACGTCACCTTGCGTGTATCTGGCCTGTTCCGCGATGTTTTCCCAACATTGTCAGCGCTCTACGGCCAAGCCATCCGTGCCCTTTGTGCCCGCGATGAAGCGCCCGACTGGAACCCTTATGCCGGTCAAGAGCCCGCTGCGCGGGTCTATGGGCCCGCGCCCGGCAGCTATGGTCTGGGCATGGGGGAACACAGCGAGACCTATACGGATGAGGCGCGTGAAGCCGCCGGCCACGCCTGGCTCAACGCCAGTTCCTTCGCGCTGGAAGGCGAGCACATCGCGCAGGACCTCGACGGCATCACCGACCGGGTCGCAAAGGCCGACAGTTTTGTCCACCTGCAGGATCTGACCGAAACCGACCTGCTGCTGGCCAATGACTATGCCACCCATGAGGCCGGGTTTGCCGCCGCCAAGAAAGTCACCGGCGGTACCGCGCAGCTGTACCATCTGGACAATACCAACCCCGAAGACCCACGGGCGCGAACCCTGCCCGAAGAAATCAGCCGCGTCGTCCACGCTCGTGCCGCCAACCCCGGCTGGATCGCGGGCATGCAACGCCATGGTTTCCGAGGAGCGGCCGAGATCGCGGCGACGCTTGACCACATGGCCAGCTTTGCGCATCTGTCGGGCACCGTCGCGCCGCATCTGTTCGACCTTTACCACGACGCCACTTTGGGCGACGCGCAGGTCGATGCCTTCCTGCAAGAGGCCAACCCGCAGGCGCATCAGGCGATGCTCGACAAGTTCCGCGCGCTGTATGAGGCGGGGCTGTGGGACACGCGCCGCAACTCCTTGCGGGCCGAGATGGAGGGGCTGTTGTGACAGATCCGCTGGTCCGTGGTTGGTGCCCAAGCGCACATCGTCCGATGATGTCGGGTGATGGCCTTGTGGTGCGGGTCCGCCCCCGGATGGCGCGACTGACGGCGGATCAGGTCCTTGGCCTGTGCGATGTGGCCGAGCGGTTTGGCAACGGCACCATCGACCTGACCAACCGCGCAAATTTGCAGGTACGCGGCGTCGCAGAGAGGGATCACCAACAGCTGCTGGCTGAACTGGCCGCACTTGATCTGCTGGATGCAGAGCCCGGGGTTGAGACCAAGCGCAACATCCTGGTCGCCCCTCTGTTTCAGGATGGCGATCTGACTACGCGATTGACCAACGAACTGATCACACGCCTTAGTGAACTACCTGACATCCCAGCGAAATTTGGATTAGCCATCGACACCGGCCCAACCCGCTTGTTGACATCGAACTCTGCCGACATCCGGTTGGAGCGAGGGCAAGATGGGCTGGTCCTGCGAGCCGATGGAGTGTCTACCGGGCGCCCTGTGACCGAAAATGAGGCCATTGAGCGGCTGATCGAACTGGCCCAGTGGTTTTGCGAAAATTACAGAACTGAGACGCGTCGCATGGCACGACTCACGAGCGAGCTTCCGCTGCCCCCGATCTGGCAAGGCGCGGCGCCGGGCCCCATTGGGGTAACCCTGCAACCAGGCGACACAGACATTGGCCCCATCTATGGCGCGGCCTTTGGGGCCCTGCCTGCTCGGGCCTTGGCTGACCTGATGCAAAGCTCAAGGGCGACCGACCTGCGCGTGACCCCCTGGCGGCTCTTCCTTTTGGAAGGCGGCGCAAACGTGGCCACAGAAGCCTTTGTCACAACCGCAAACGATCCGCTTCTGACCACCGACGCCTGCCCCGGCGCGCCCTTTTGCCCGCAGGCCGAGGTCGCCACCCGCGACATGGCCCGCGCTCTGGCCCTTAAGGTCACGGGTAGCCTGCATGTCTCGGGCTGTGCCAAGGGCTGCGCGCGTCAATTGCCTGCCGATGTCACCCTGGTCGGCGCCAACGGACGATTTGATCTTGTAAAACATGGCCGCGCGGGGGATGTGCCCTGTCAGCGCGGGCTGACACCCGAAACACTGAAGAGCATGGATCTGACCTGATGCCTTATGAATACGAAACCAACGGCGCGGCCATCTATAAGCAGTCCTTTGCGACGATCCGGGCCGAGGCCGATCTGGCCCGCTTTGATGCCGACGAAGAGCAGGTCGCGGTGCGCATGATCCATGCCGCTGGCATGGTTGGACTGGAGGAATTCGTTCACTTCTCGCCCAATTTTGTGAAGGCCGCCCGCGACGCGATGGAAGCTGGCGCACCGATATTTTGTGATGCGCGCATGGTGTCCGAAGGCGTCACCCGCTTTCGCCTGCCCGCCGAAAACGAGGTGATCTGCACCCTGCATGACGAGCGCGTGCGCCCGCTGGCCGAAAAGATGAGCAACACCCGCTCGGCGGCAGCACTTGAGCTGTGGCGCGACAAGCTCGAAGGCTCGGTCGTGGCCATCGGCAACGCGCCGACCGCCCTGTTCCATCTGCTGAACATGCTGGAAGACCCCGACTGCCCCCGCCCCGCTGCCATCATCGGCTGCCCGGTGGGCTTTGTCGGTGCGGTGGAATCCAAGGACGCCCTGTGGGAGGCACAACCTGTGCCGTCCTGCATCGTCAAGGGTCGCCTGGGCGGCAGCGCCATCACCGTCGCCGCCATCAACGCCATCGCGAGCCGCGCGGAATGAGCAAGGGCACCATATATGGCCTGGGCCTTGGCCCCGGAAATCCGGACCTGATGAGCGTCCGCTCGGACCGTTTGCTGCGCAACGCGCGCCATGTGGCCTTTTTCCGCAAGGCCGGTAAATCCGGTCAAGCGCGCGGCATCGTGAACGGCATGCTGCCCGAGAGCGTGATCGAGTTTCCGATGGAATACCCGGTTACGACCGAAATCCCGCTGACCGATCCGCGTTACAATGAGATGCTGGCGAGCTTCTACGAAGACTGCACCGCCCACCTCAAAGAGCTGTCTGATCAGGGCGAGGATGTGGTGGTGCTGTGTGAGGGCGATCCGTTCTTTTACGGCTCGTTTATGCACCTCTATTCCCGCCTGCGCGATCAGGCCCCGGTCGAAGTTGTTCCGGCCATCACCGGTATGTCCGGCGCCTGGACCGCGACCGGCGATCCGATCACCTGGGGCGACGATGTGCTGACCGTGCTGGTCGGTACTCTGCCCGAAGAAGAGCTCACCCGCCGCATGTCGGACACCGACGCGCTGGTGGTGATGAAGATCGGCCGTAATATCGACAAGGTGACGCGCGCGCTGAAAGCCTCTGGTCTTTACGACCGCGCCTGGATCGTGGAATTTGCCCAGATGCCCAACCAGCGTGTCTGCAAGCTGAGCGAGAACTGCGACGGGCTGACCCCCTATTTCTCGATCATCATCGTGCACGGTCAGGGGCGCAGGCCATGACCGGCTGGGTCAAGATCGCAGGTCTTGGGCCGGGGAATGAGGACCTGGTGACGCCCGAAGTGACGGCGGCCCTAGCTCAGGCCACGGATATCGTGGGCTACATTCCTTATGTCGCGCGCGTGGCCGAACGCCCCGGCCTGACCCTGCATGCCAGCGACAACCGGGTCGAGATCGACCGCTCGCAACATGCGCTTGAAATGGCAAGCGACGGCAAGCGCGTCGTCGTGGTTTCATCCGGTGATCCCGGCGTCTTTGCCATGGCTTCGGCTGTTTATGAAGCCGTGGACAATGGCCCGGCAGACTGGCGCAATCTGGACATTCAGGTGCTGCCCGGCATCACCGCGATGCTGGCGGCTGCGGCCCGTGTTGGTGCGCCGTTAGGCCATGATTTCTGCACCATCAACCTCAGCGACAATCTGAAACCTTGGGAAATCATCGAAAACCGCCTGCGCCTTGCCGCTAAGGCCGATTTCGCCATGGCGTTTTACAACCCCCGCGCCAAATCTCGTCCCGGCAAGTTCGAACGCACGCTGGAAATCCTGCGCGAGGAATGCGAACCCGAGCGCCTGATCATCTTTGCTCGTGCAGTGTCGCGCGCAGATGAGGCGATCCGCGTGTCCACATTGGGCGAAGCCACGCCCGAGATGGCGGACATGCAGACGATGGTGATCGTCGGTTCTTCGCTGACACGTACCATTGATCGAGACGGTGACCCGATCGTCTATACGCCACGCTTTGTTGCCAAGGCCGAGGGTTAGAACCCGTTATGCGCCAGCCAGTCCAAAACCTGCGTCGAGGTCCCCAGTTCCGTTCTTTCCGGAACTTTGGGCCGATCGATCATAAGGACGGGCAGACCCAAGGCGCGCGCCGCATCCAGCTTGGCCCGCGCGCCACTGCCGCCCGCATTCTTGGACACGACCAACTGCGTGCCATGACGGCGCATCAGCTCAATGTCGCCCTCAACAGTGAACGGCCCGCGCGAGACCTCTACGTCGGCGTTGGGCATCGGCACCCTGCCCGGTTCATCCACCAGACGCAGCAAGTAGTGGTGCTGGGGCTGGGCCGCGAAGTCCGCCAAATGCATACGGCCCACGGCAAGAAACACGCGTTGAGCAGGACCGCTCAACGCCTCGACAGCAGTGTCGACATTCGCGACACGGATCCAATTGTCAGCCTCTCCTTCCACCCACGCCGGGCGCGTCATTGCAGCCAGCGGCGTGCCCGTCTGGGCGCAGGCCTGCGCGGCGTTCCCGCTCATCTGCGCAGCAAAGGGGTGCGTTGCGTCGATCACATGGGTCACGCCATGGTCGCGGATGTAACGCTCCAGCCCCTCGGCCCCACCAAAGCCGCCAACGCGGGTCGGCAGCGGCTGCGGACGCGGGTTGTCGACGCGCCCTGCGTAAGAATAGGTCGCGTTAAGCCCCTGTTCTGCAACAGTTTTGGCCAGAGCGTTGGCTTCGGTTGTGCCGCCAAGAATAAGGAGGTTGGACATGTCTGACATTCCGTTCGAAAAACCGTGGCTCACCGTGATCGGGTTGGGCGAAGATGGACTGGATGGCCTGTCGCCCGCAAGCCGTCAAGTGCTGGACGCGGCCGAGGTCATCATGGCCCCGCCCCGCCACCTGTCTCTGGTCCCCGAGGGGCATCAAGAGCGCATCGAATGGCCGGTGCCCTATGCGGACGGGTTTGCGCAGCTACTGGACCTGCGTGGACGACAAGTTGCGGTTCTGGCCTCGGGCGATCCGTTTTGGTTCGGCGCGGGCTCGGTCATCGCGCGCAATCTGGCCCCAGGCGAATGGACCGCGCGGCCCGGCCCGTCGACCTTTGCCCTGGCTGCCGCGAGCCTCGCGTGGCCGCTGGAAAAGACCTTGACCATGGGTTTGCACGCCGCTCCGCTGACCCGGTTGCGCCCGCATATGGCCCCCGGTCTGCGCGCCATTGTGCTGCTGCGCGATGGGGACGCCGTGCTGGCGTTGGCGGATTGGCTGACGGCGATCGGGTTCGGGGAAAGCAAACTGAATGTCATGGAAGCGCTTGGCGGACCGCGTCAACGGCTGCGTTCGTCCAAATCGTGTGATCTGGAATTTGATGACATCCAGCATCCGGTCTGCGTGGGACTTGATGTGGCGGGCGATGGCCTGACCCTGCCCAAAGCCAGCGGCAAGCCCGATACGATTTTTGAAACCGACGGGCAAATCACCAAGCGCCCCGTGCGCGCCCTTACTCTGTCGGCACTGGCCCCACAGCGGGGCGAGCACCTGTGGGACATTGGCGGCGGCACCGGCTCTATCGGGATCGAATGGCTGATGTGCCATCCCAGTCTGACCGCCACCACGATCGAGCCCCGCGCCGACCGGGCCGAGCGCATTCGGCGCAATGCCGACGCCCTGGGGCAGGACAGGCTGGAGGTGGTGCATGGCATCGCCCCCGCCGTGCTCGACGGTCTCGATCTGCCGGACGTTGTGTTCATCGGCGGCGGCTTGAGTGATGAATTGATGGGCTGGCTCAAAGATAATCTTGATGCTGGAACCCGCCTTGTCGCCAATGCCGTAACACTGGAAAGCGAAGCAACGCTGGCGCAGTGGCACGAACAACTGGGCGGTGACCTGCTCCGGATCGAACTGGCACAATCCGCGCCTCTGGGTCCGCGCCGGGGCTGGAAATCGGCCTATCCGGTGGTGCAGTGGAGCGTGACGCTATGATTGTTGCGGGTCTCGGTTTTTCTTCGCAAGCGACTGCGGACAGTTTGCGCGCGGCCTATGATCTGGCCAGTGTCGGGCATCACGTAACCGCGCTTGCGACCGTGGCGGGCAAGGACGGCCACCCGGCGCTGACCGAGTTTGCGCTCCGCCTGAACCTGCCCCTGCACCTGTTGCCCGCTGATGATCTTGCCGGGCAACGCACCCTGACATGCTCGCCGCGCAGCCGCGCCACTTATGGCACCGGCAGCGTCGCTGAGGCCGCCGCCCTGTCCGCCGCAGGCCCTGGCGCCCGGCTGCTGGCCCCCCGACATATCTCGACCGACCGCCTGGCCACCTGCGCGGTCGCAATTGGAGTACCCTCATGACCGTTCATTTCATCGGCGCCGGACCGGGCGCTGCCGACCTGCTGACCCTGCGGGGCCGCGACATCATCGCGTCGAGCCCGGTGTGCCTCTATGCCGGGTCGCTGGTGCCAGAGGAAATCCTGAGCCATTGCCCGGATGACGCCAAGGTGATCAACACGGCCGCGATGGACCTGGATGCGATTGTCGCCGAGATTAAGGTTGCTCATGCTGCGGGCCAAGATGTAGCGCGGCTTCATTCCGGTGACCTGTCGGTCTGGTCCGCCATGGGCGAGCAGATCCGCCGCCTGAAAGCAGAAGGTATTCCGGTGAGCGTCACCCCCGGCGTGCCCTCCTTTGCCGCTGCCGCTGCCGCCTTGGGAACCGAACTGACCCTGCCTGGCCTGGGGCAGTCGGTGGTTCTGACCCGGACGCCGGGACGCGCCTCGTCTATGCCTGAGGGCGAGAGCCTGGAAAACTTTGCCCGCACCGGCACCACGCTGGCCATCCACCTGTCGATCGGCAACCTGGACAAGGTGATCGCGGATCTGACCCCGCATTACGGCGCCGATTGTCCTGTGGCCGTGGTCTATCGCGCCAGTTGGCCCGACGAGCAGATCATCCGCGCCACATTGGAGACACTGAAGGACGCGCTGGACGAAAAGATCTCGCGCACCGCATTGATCCTTGTGGGGCCGGTCCTGAAGGGCGAAGGGTTCGACGAAAGCTGCCTCTATTCCACCGACTACGACCGCCGCTATCGTCCACAAAGCGCCGAGAGCCCGTGGTCGAGCTGGCAGCATGGCGACGATTGAGGAGAAGACGCAGATGACCAATCCCCCCGGCGTTCTGATTTCCGCCCCCTCTTCGGGGACCGGCAAAACCACGGTCATGTTGGGCCTGCTGCGCGCGTTGGCCGAGGACGGCTTGGCGGTGCAGCCCTTCAAAAGCGGACCGGATTACATCGACCCGGCCTTTCACCTGGCAGCTGCCAAACGCCCGTCGTTCAACATCGACAGCTGGGCCATGGGAGAGGACCTGTTGGGCGCCATCGCGACCCAGGCCCAAGGCGCCGATATCGTGGTCGCCGAAGGTTCGATGGGCTTGTTTGATGGCGTTGCCAAACCCGGCGCCGTCGGCCACGGCACCAGTGCTGAAACAGCGCTGCGCATGGGTTGGCCTGTGGTCTTGGTTCTGGATGTGGGCGGACAGGCGCAGTCGGCTGCGGCAACCGCCTTGGGTTTTCGGATGTACAACCCCGACCTGCCCTTTGCAGGCGTGATCCTGAACCGCTGCGCCAGCCCACGCCACGAGCGGCTAACCCGCCTGGGCATGGAGCGCGCAGGCCTGCCGGTTTTGGGCGTTCTGCCCCGACGCGGCGACCTGACCTTGCCAGAACGTCACCTGGGCCTGATCCAGGCCATTGAACATCCCGACCTCGAAGCCGCAATCACCGGCTATGCGGCGTTCCTGCGCGAACATGTCGATCTGGATGCGATCCGGGCGGCGGCCTCCTCAGGCTCACATGAGCCATCGTCGGCCGCGCTGCCGCGCCCCCCGGCGCAACGGATCGCGCTGGCCCGCGATGCTGCGTTTTCCTTTACCTATCCGCATCTGCTCAAAGGATGGCGTGAGGCCGGGGCCGAGATCCTGCCGTTTTCGCCGCTTGCCAATGAAGCCCCTGACCCGGACGCTGATCTGGTCTGGCTGCCTGGTGGATATCCTGAACTGCATGCCGGCACCTTGGCTGCGGCAGAAACTTTCCACACGGGTCTGCGCAAACACGCCGAGACCAAATCGGTGCACGGCGAGTGTGGCGGATATATGGCCCTGGGTGAAGCGCTGGTCGACAAGGACGGCGCGCGGCATCAGATGGCCGGGCTGCTTGGCCTGGTAACCTCTTACGAAAAACGCAAGTTCAACCTGGGCTATCGCAAGGCGCAACTGGTGGCGCCAATGCCCGGCTTTGCCACCGGTACGGAACTGCGCGGGCATGAATTCCACTATTCCTCGATCGTGGAACAGCCCGATGCACCGCTGGCGCGCGTGTTTGACGCCGAAGGCGCCGAAGGGCCGCAGACAGGATCGGTACGCGGTCACGTCACCGGCACCTTCTTTCACCTCATTGCAGAAGACAGCAAATGACTGGTTTTGTTTCCTTTATCGGCTCTGGTCCCGGCGACCCAGAGCTCTTGACGCTCAAGGCCGTGGACCGGATGGGCAAGGCCGATGCGGTACTGTTTGACGACCTGAGCAGCGGTCCGATCCTGAGCCATGCGCGTGAGGATGCCGATCTGGTCGGAGTGGGCAAACGCGCCGGGCGCCCGTCGCCCAAACAGGATCACGTCAGCCGCCTGCTGGTGGATTATGCCCTGACCGGAGCCAAAGTGGTGCGGTTGAAGTCGGGCGATGGCGGGATGTTCGGGCGACTGGAGGAAGAGCTGGTCGCGCTGCGTGAAGCCGGGATCGAATACGAGATCATCCCCGGCATCCCCTCGGCCGTGGCCGCCGCCGCCGCCGCCGGTATCCCGCTGACCCGCCGCCTGACAGCCCGCCGGGTGCAGTTCGTCACCGGCCATGATGTCAGCGGCAAACTGCCCGACGACCTGAACCTGCAGGCACTGGCCGACGATCAGGCAACCACGGTGGTCTTCATGGGCAAGCGAACTTTTCCGTTGCTGGTCACAGCCTTGCACGAACACGGCCTGCCGCTGGACACTCCTGCTCTTTTGGCCGAGGCGGTCTCGACCCCGGATCAGGCTCTGCACCGCACGACCATGGGAGAGTTGGCCCAACGCCTGAGCGCCGAGATCGGAACGGCACCTGCTCTCATCCTGTACGGCCCGCTGGCGGAGTTGGAAGATGTATGAGCTGAACCTGATCGGCATTGGCACCGGCAACCCGGATCACGTGACCTTTCAGGGCGCGAAGGCGATCCGCGACGCCGACCTGATCCTGATCCCGCGCAAGGGCGAGAACAAAGCCGATCTGGCCGGACTGCGCGAAGAGATCATCGCGCAGGTGACTGATACCTCCCCCACGGTCGCTTATTTCGACATCCCCAAGCGCCGCTCTGAAGACGGCTATCTGCGCGGTGTCGATGAATGGCACGACGCCATCGCCCTGCGCTGGCAAGAGGCGATTGCGGAACACCCGCAGACCGAACAGGTGGCACTGTTGATCTGGGGCGATCCGTCGCTCTATGACAGCTCACTGCGAATTGCATCGCGGCTGAACCCTTACCCGACAACTCGGGTTATCCCGGGCATCACCGCCTTGCAGGCGCTGACCGCCGCCCATGCAATCCCAATCAATGATATCGGCGCGCCTTATGTGGTGACGACCGGACGCCGCATTCGCGACGAAGGCTGGCCAGATGGGATGGGCAAAGTGGCCGTGATGCTGGATGGCGAATGCTCGTTCCAGAGCCTTGAGATGGGCGCGTATCACATCTGGTGGGGGGCCTATGTCGGCATGAAAGAGCAGATTCTCGTATCTGGTCCTTTGGATGCGGTCGCAGCCGAGATTCTGGATACGCGGGCCAGAGCGCGCGCGGATCACGGCTGGATCATGGACATTTATTTGCTGCAAAAGCGCCAAAACGGCGCCGAAGCGTCGTAAATCGCAATTGCGTCAGCCTGCCATTCACGGTTACATGAAGAGGCTTGGTCAACCCGGAGCAATCCGGATGCTAAGAGGGAATTTGGTGCGATCACGCAGGTGATCAAGGCCAGAGCCGCCCCCGCGACTGTAAGCGGTGAGCCTTTGTTCAGACAGCCACTCTTGGGGATTGCCCCTTGGGGAAGGCGAACACAAGGCGCTGACCCGCGAGCCAGGAGACCTGCCAGGCACGGAACTTTAACACCAGCCGTCGGGTGCGACGGCTTAGGAGGACGACATATGACGACCAAAACTCTCAAGGCAGCCGCCGCCGGTTCAAGCATCCTGCCCGCTATTTTTGCAGTGGTACTGGGCCTGGGGATCATCACCGTGACCGGTCACGTTCAGGCATCGGGCCTGCACGACGCGGCCCACGATGTACGCCACGCAACTGGCTTCCCCTGCCACTAAGGCCATGATCAGTCGTATTCTGACCAGCGCGTTGTTCGCTGGCGCTGCAGCAGGGTTGATTACAGCCCTGCTGCAGTTGGTTTTTGTGCAACCCGTGTTGCTGCACGCCGAGCTCTATGAGAGCGGCGCATTGGTGCATTTCGGCGCAGAAGCCGTCAGCGCGCATCCTGACCTGCCGGGCATGTTCGCCGAGCCGATACGCGACGGGTTGAGCATCATCTTCACCATGCTGACCTACACAGGCTATGCGCTGGTTATGGTGGCCCTGATGTCTGTGGCCCAAGGTCAAGGGCACGAGATCAACGCCCGCACCGGATTGTTGTGGGGTCTGGCGGGTTTTGTGGCGTTCCACTTTGCCCCCGGTCTTTCGCTGGCCCCTGAGGTGCCTGGTGTGGCCGCAGCCGAAGTGGGTGCGCGTCAGATCTGGTGGACCGCAACGGTGGCTGCAGCTGGCATCGCCATGTGGCTGATCGCCTATGGTGGCAACATCGTCAGCTACGTAGTCGCAGCTCTGCTGTTGATGGC